>SLOH01000124.1 GCA_007132595.1 Waddliaceae bacterium
CGGCGGCGCATCGTAACTTTCCTTTAACGCAATATCTGAGCACTGCTCAGCTGCGTTATCGATTGCACCTAGGACTAAATTGATGTGCGGATACGTCTCGGGAGGAAAGGAGGGAGTGTTTGTCTTGTCGCGCACTTGTTTATCGATTAAGTCAGCGCTCAGGCGAGCGGCTTGGCCATAGTTCTTTCCAACTAAAAGATCGCATGCAATATCGGCCGCTGCAATCAGCGCGCTTTGTCCAAATGTTTGAAATTTCACATCGACAATGACCCCGTCCTCTTCATCGACAAGCCAGTAGAGCTCAATACAGTTCCCATCCTCAATAGAGCCCTCTCTGCCACTAACAAGACGCATTCCGCGCTCAGATGATTCACTTGAATCGAAGCTGCCGGCATTAGAGGGTGCCTTAATACGTTTGATGAGTTTACGGCTATATCGACCCCAAGGGAACGTTTGTGTCAACAGGTTCATAACAAGCTCCCCGTGATTTTTCGAAGCGATAACGCCTCCTCAGCAATGATCTGAGCGGCTTTCAGGATTTCACTTTCGGTTGTATATCGACTCAAAGAAAAGCTGATTGTGCTATTTGCCGTTTCAGGTTGGATACCGAGTGTTTCAAGAAGGATGCCGATCTGCTGAAAAGAGCCGCCCCCAATGCTTGCAAAGATTTTTTTTTGGGCAAGCCGGAATAAAAGCGCTTCATTTGAAACGCCGGGAAAGCTAATCGCTGAAATATGGGGAAGTCGAGTGTTGTCTTGAAAGAGAACCTCAGCACCTTCAAACACCTTAAGGACTTCAGCTTCAAGAAGGTGTCTTAGGCGCGCTGTTTCGGTGCAGATCAGATCAAGGCTTTCCTTCGCTTGCGAGGCGGCTATTCCAAGAGCGATAAGTGATGGAACATCTAGGTCTCCCGCGCGCTTGCCGCCTTGTTCAATACCTCCCATAATCAAAGGGCTGCACGTCACGTTTTCTTTGATCCAAAGCCCCCCGCACCCTCGAGGCGCATGGAGGTGTTTGCCGTCAAATGTGATGATGTCTGCGCCTAAGTCTTTTAGATCAAAAATTTGCTTTCCCAGAACGTGTGTCACATCGAGATGAAACCGTATTCCACGCTCCTCGCAAAGCGCCGCGATTTCATAGACAGGGATCATTGTGCCGGTTAAACCATTGCCCCATGAAAGAGAGATCATGGAGGTTCTTGGCGAAATCATGTCTGCAATTTTGTCAATTGTTGGAGTTCCTTCTACCATTTTACAGACGCACCCCAGTTTCTCTAGCCGATTAGCCCCCATTAAAAAAGGAGCTTCATCACTATTGAGAAAAATCACTTGATTCTTCCCCGTTGGTAGCGCTAAATCAAAATAAGCGGAAAGCAGCACTTGATTAATTGCCTCCGCATTGGAAGAGGTGAGAATCACGCTGTCTTGTTCGCTAGCTCCTAAAAACGAGTAGATTGCTTCATAGCTTCTTTTTACTTGTACACAGAGACTAGAGGGAGTGTAGGGGGCATGATACGACTCAAACGCGTTTGAGAAGTACGGGAGCATGCCGGACACGGCCTCATCGGATGGCCGTGTGAGAGTACTGTTGTCAAGGTATATAGGTGTCATGTACGTTTTTTAAAGGTTCCGTCGAGATAGTCATAGATAATTGGGTCTCCGGTCGGAACTTCTAGCTTAACGACGTCTTCTTTCGAAAGTGAATCAAGATCCATAATAATCGACCGAATGGAGTTTCCATGCGCAGAGACGAAAACATTTTTCCCCTCCGCAAGCATTGGCACAATTGTGTTTTCAAAATATGGAATGGAGCGCTCGGAAGTCATTTTCAAACTTTCTCCATTTGGAGGAGGGACATCGAAGCTTCGCCTCCAGGTATGGACTTGCTCTTTGCCGAATTTTTCCGCTGTCTGGGCTTTATTCAGACCTTGAAGCTCTCCATACATCCGCTCATTCAGTTCCCAGCACTTGTAGACAGGGATGCTCTCTTTTATGGCATCTTCGCTGAAAATCTCTCCCCATTCCTTAAGTTTTTTGTCATTATGGACGACGATCGGCACTTTTTTTGAGTGATGTTCACTCATCGCCAAGTAGGCAGTCATTTGCGCTCGCACAAGAGTTGTTGTAATAATCGCATCGATAGGAATATCGGCAATTTTTCTACCTCCCTCAAGGGCTTCCTCGATCCCCTTTTTCGAAAGGGGGACATCGACCCAACCGGTGAATTGGTTGCGCTTATTCCATTCCGATTCACCGTGGCGCATTAAGATTAAAATACTCATTTTTATCGCTTCTTTATTAGGCAATCAGTATAATGGATCTTATTAAAAAAGCAAATAAAATGAGATTAAGTAAACGAGTAGAAAGAGCCGGTTTGGCATCCCGAAGAAAGGCTGAAGAATTGATTTTCGAAGGCCGTATAAAAGTGAATGGAGAGGTGGTGAAGATCCCTCAAACGCAAGTCACTGAAGAAGATGAGATTCTTTTTGATGATACCCCTGTGCAATCGGCTGAAAAAAAAGTCTATTATATACTAAATAAACCTGCCGGCTATCTTTGTAGCAATAAAAGACTATCAAAAAGACAGAGGCTTGTAATCGATCTTTTTGAAGAAGATAAACGATTGTTTACTGTTGGGCGATTGGATAAAGAGACTAAAGGGCTGATCATTGTGACAAATGATGGGGATTTCGCACAGAAAGTGATCCATCCTTCCCGAAATATCGCAAAAGAGTACTTAGTGAAGACCGACCGGGATGTCACATCTGATCACTTAAAAGTGATTTCTGAAGGGACCCTGATTCAAAATGCGCATATTAAGCCACACAGAGTCGTCAAGGTGCGAAAAGGAACTCTTAAAGTGACTGTTCTTGAAGGAAAAAAACACGAAGTCCGGCTCTTAATAGAGGAGGCCGGGCTGAAAGTTCTTGAGCTGAAAAGAATTCGTATTGGAGGATTGAGTTTAGGCGCACTACCTGAAGGCGCCATGCGAGAACTAACATTAAACCAAATGGAAAGCATCTTTGAATAATGATTCATCATGGGCGACTTCTATACTTTATAGTGAGTTGAGGGAGAAGGAAAAACTCTCATTCTGGAAGCGCCTGCGATTAATTTTTTCTCCAAAATTTCGCTCAAAATATCGATTGTCAATTTTAAAAGATGAGCGCAGGCTGGAAAATGCAATTCGGAACCTCTTTTACGACCAGCTGTTTGAGGGAAATACAAGTAAAGTTGACCAGCTCGTCAGCCGATTCAACCTAGCAGTCGACAGCAAACGCAAGAAACACAATGCATTAAGCGAAAGATTGCTGAAAATCATACCGAAGCGTCGGAAAATCGTCATCGATTCAACCCTTCTTTACCGGGATGAGGAGAAAGTACAAAATCTCTTTTCTCCTTCTCATCACCAAGCGTCAGGAGAGATTTCGGACTTATTTCGAATGAAAGCAATTTCACTTCTTCGAGAAAAAAAGGTCCCTTTTTTAGGTATACAACAAGCGCTTGACGAAATTCAAAAGAACCCAATATTTATGCAGCAAGACTCTTTGACCGGCTATGTCTCCTTGCAGCAGAAATATGTGCCTTTTCCGGGTGAGACGGTGATCGTAACAGGAACATTGCGAAAAGACCCTCTCACTTCGAGACATCTTCCGGTGCAAGATAGTTTCGCGCTTATGACCCACTCATCACAAAGAGGCTATCCCCATCCTTCCCAGCATATTGGATTTGCTGTTCCAGAGCAGCTTCTTCTTCCCTGTTTGCATTTTCGAGTGGGCTCGCGTCTGTTGAACTTATTTGAAACGCGTGATCGCATGATGACGCAATTTCCTCTCCAAAGGGCAATTGAGATCTTCAGTGCAAGAAAAAGCGGTTTCGAAGCCGACTTGTCACACTCATGTGCATTATTTCAAAGATTAATAGAGTCAATTATCGGATCAAAAGATCAAAGGGTAACAGATTTTTTAGATTCATTGATGAAGAAAAAAGATCCCTACGTCTATTTATCAAAAACCCATGAAGAGATCAATGCCTTACCCTCTTGGAGTGAGTTGTCAAAGCAAGGGTTTAATGTTACGATTAAAGCAAGCGTAGACCCGACAACAAGAGCGTACCAAAGGCTGCTGCATAATCATCTATTTCCTTCCTATTGTGAAATTATTAAGCAGTCGCTCTCTTTCATTTCTGGATCAGAGTGCTTGCCACTCTCTCCATTAAGTCTTAAGTTGCAGTCATCTGCCTATTTGCATTTAGAATCTTTTTTAAAAGAGTTAGGAACAAATCACACTCTGTCTTGGGATTCATTGATCATGCGTGACATCTCTCTCTTCGAGACGAAGGATCACTCTACCTCATTTACAGAAGAATTGAATGAAGCTTTGTCAGAGGGTAGCGGGCGACTTAAGTAGTAGTGCGCTGAAAAGAGAATAGCTCGACTCCCTGAAACTTTTTCTTCCCCATTGATATTAACAACCGCCTCATAATGGCGCTTTGCCCAGTCGTCTCGAATATAGTCATAAAGTGTGGGTAAAATATGAGGAGTAGAAAACGATACCTTCATACAACTTCCCGGTAAGATTGACGGGAGCCGGAGTGACTCTGTTCGGAAGATAACGCTTCTAGGATGGGTGTGCAAAGGAGCCGGAAACGCGTAGCGAATATAGAGACTTCCCTCAGGGTTTGGCATGTTTCCTACATTGCAAATTTGAGCAGAAAGTGTAATCGGCTGACCCGGGCAGATGGTCTGTTGATCTTCTGAGAGAAGAATCGTTGTCCTAAGAATAGCCCCGGCGTTCAATAGTAACGGGATTGAAAAGAGTAAGAAAAAAAATCTTTTTTTCATTTATTTAACCAAAACTAATTTTAAGAATAAAGAAGATGATACTTGCCAAAACGGCGCCTGCCGGAACCGTTACAGCCCATGAAAGTACAATCCCTCGCATAATTCCAAGATTGAGAGCTTCAATCCCTCTAGCAAATCCAACTCCGATAACCGATCCGACCAACGTATGTGTGGTTGAAATGGGCATTCCGAGGGATGTTGCAAATAATATTGTAAGCGCCGCTCCGAACTCAGCGGAAAAACCGCGCGTGGGAGTCAATTCGGTAATTTTTTTTCCAACCGTGTCAATGACTCGCCATCCCCATAAAGCAAGTCCCAAGATAATTCCTCCGCCGCCGAGAGCAAGCGTCCAAGCAGGAATGGTCGTTTGCAGCGTCAGCACACCGCTTCTTAATACATCAACGGCAGCAGACATTGGACCAATGGCATTGGCAACATCATTTGCTCCATGGGCAAAGGCCATCGTAGAAACGCTCAAGAGTTGGAGAATCGCAAACATTTTCTCAACGGTCTGATAGTCCGTATGTGTGGGAGAGAGTTTAAGTTTAGATGCATAGTCGTTTTTCATTCGATTAATTTCATCA
>SLOH01000023.1 GCA_007132595.1 Waddliaceae bacterium
AAGATCAATGGAACTCGGGCGCCGCGCATTATTCAACTTACTCCGCATGAATTGGGAAGCAAATCCCAAAATCGATGTCGAACCCTGGCAAATTGAAAATTATCGATCCCATACGTTTAAAGAGCTTTTCTTCAGGCTGACGGCATTTGACCTGCACTTAGACAAAGATGCGTTCATTGCGTACGCGGAAAATTTTGACTCCCCCGAAGATTTGTCTGAGGCGTTTTTAGAAGAGACTGAGCTGTCTCCGGGTGAGCAAGACCAAATTTATCTTTTAATCTTTGAGCTTTGGCGACGCCTACTCCCCGAGAAAATCTCACTTTCAATTTTTTGCGATGAACTCGATCATCAAATTCAAAAACACGATATGGGAAAAGGAAACGAAGAAGAGCTGCAAGACACCCTTGCGCATTTACTTGTTCTTCTCGATGAAAATATCGATCAAGGCGATAAGCCGGAAAAGCTTTTTGAAACCGTCAACTTAGCTTGCGCACAAGACCTTGAAACCTTTTTGTATGACTATATCGCTGAATTGATCGATGAAGAAAGACGCAGCTATGCAGGCGAACTCATTGAAGGATTCGGACGCTACATCAAAAAAAATAAGTGGTTTGATCTTCTTGAGTCCAGACATCTTTCGCATACCGATCCCGAAGAGGGGTCCAATTCGATTCACAAATTAGCGCAAAAAGCAGTCAAAGAAGACGATTTAGACTTTAATCTCGAACTGCTTTCCTTTCTAGTCCAAGATGGTGACCAAAAATTATTTGCCAAAATAGTGAAAAAAAGTCTCCCACTTCTGGAAACAGAAGAAGATTTGACTGAGCTATTACTCCTATGCGCGGACCACTATAGCTGCATTGATTCAGATGAAAAAGAGCAAGTGGCAAGTGAGATTCTTCGTTTGAGGAAACAAATTTCTCCTACTCAGAAACTTAAAGACTCAGACAAGGTATTTGATCAAATCAAGTCTCTGATCAAATAATTTTTT
This sequence comes from Waddliaceae bacterium, assembly GCA_007132595.1. Classification (GTDB taxonomy): domain Bacteria; phylum Chlamydiota; class Chlamydiia; order Chlamydiales; family SLOH01; genus SLOH01. The sequence continues at coordinate 992 of SLOH01000023.1, forward strand.
TAAAAAAAATCAGATTTCTCTAAAAGTCAGAGATTCAACCGCCTACACCTCCTTCTTAAAATTGATTGCAATCAGTATATTCGATTAAGTGTGAACATGTTACAATCGTCCTAAGCGGTCTTTCCCAGGGGGTAAGTTGCCTCATCCCTTCTCTTGACTTTTAACGAAAAAAGGGCGATATATCAAACCTATTACCACAATGGGTTGTGGTTAAGAATTTGCAAAACACAACATCTAGTATTTTTGGAGTACAGTATGATAAAACCAACAAGCCGGGCAATGGCAACCTCATTGCGCACCTACCACCGGCCCAAACGCGCAGGAGAAAGCCTGCTTGAAAGCTGGGAAGAGGTCGTAGAGCGCGTCATTTCACATCAAAAGTGGCTCTGGGAAAGAGCTCTGGGTCGCGAACTTAATGATCTAGAAGATAATGAGTTAGAAGAGCTGCGCACACTAATTATCAACCGTAAAGTCGCACCGGCCGGACGCACACTTTGGCTCGGCGGCACAGAATTAGCCAAAAAACGCGAGTCTAGTATGTTCAACTGCTCTTTTACCCATGTAGAGACAGTTTATGATGTTGTGGATGTCCTTTGGCTTCTCCTCCAAGGATGCGGAGTTGGTTTTAAACCTGTCACAGGGACTCTTAACGGTTTTCGCAGCCCATTGCAAGACATACAAGTGATTCGCTCTCAGCGCTCGGAAAAAGGGGGAAACCCGCACAATGTCGAGTCTTGGGACCCTGAGACGCGAACGTGGACAATTAAGGTCGGAGATTCTGCCGTTGCCTGGGCAAAGTCGGTCGGAAAACTCGTTGCCGGCAAATACCATGCGCGCAAACTGATACTAGATTTTTCTGAAATCCGCCCGGCCGGAGCACGGCTAAAGGGATACGGCTGGATCTCTTCCGGCGATGAACAGATTGCCAAAGCGTTTAAGGCGATTGCTAAAATTTTATCCGATCGTGCCGACCAACTACTCACACGTATGGATATTCTCGATATTATCAACTGGCTCGGAACGATACTTTCCAGTCGCAGATCGGCGCAAATCGCTCTTTTTGAATTCGGACAGCCTGAGTGGAACGAGTTTGCCTTAGCCAAAAAAGAGTGGTGGCTCAAAGACAATGCCCATCGCCAACAGTCAAACAATAGCCTTCTGTTCCGCAATAAGCCTACGCGCAAGGAAATCGAGGATATTTTTGAAATCATGCTCGAAGCGGGCGGCTCTGAACCTGGAATGATCAATGCCGAAGAGGCCGAGCGCAGAGCTCCTTGGTTTAAAGGCAGCAATCCATGCTGTGAAATCCTTCTGGGAAATAAAAGCTTTTGCAACCTCACGGAAGTCAATGTTCTTGCCTTCAAAGGCGACAAGGTCGGTCTTGAGCGCGCGCTATACTTAGCCGGGCGTATGAACTACCGCCAAACGATGGTGAACTTAAGAGACGAGATCCTTCAGGAAGCATGGCACTTTAATAATGAGTTTCTGCATCTATGCGGCGTTGGCCTAACTGGGCTCTGCGCACGGCCGGATCTGACTGCATACGACTATAAACGCATGCGAAACATCACGGTTTCAGCTGCCTACAGCATGGCAAATGCTCTGGATTCACCGCTTCCTAAAAATGTCACAACGATTAAGCCAAGTGGCACTCTAAGCAAAATTATGGGTACAGAAGAGTGGGGAGAGGTTCCGGAAGGTATTCATAAACCTCTTGGTAAATACCTCTTTAACAATATTACCTACTCAAAGCACGACCCGCTAGTGGACAAATTCAGGCAAGCCGGCTACTCGATTATTGAAAAGCCGTATGAACCCGAATCGGTACTGGTCAAATTTCCGGTTGAGTATGAAAATGTTCCATTTGACCGCAAAAGCGTGACAAGAAAAAGTGGTAAGGTCGAAGAGGTGGAAATCAACACTGATACAGCTGTTGATCAGTTGGAGAGTTACCGCCTGCTGCAAGAGACTTGGTGCGAACAAAACGTTTCCAATACGATCTCCTATGATCCATCGGAAATTCCGCAAATCGTTGATTGGTTTATGGAAAATTGGGACACCTATGTCGGAGTTTCATTTATCTTCCGCAACGATCCGACTAAAAATGCGCAAGATCTTGGTTATGCCTATCTTCCGCAAGAGGTGGTCACGGAAGAAGATTATCAAGCCTATGTTTCGAATCTGAAAGAAATTGACTATGGAGAGGTATTTATGATTGATACCGATCCTTTAGAAGAGGCGTGCGTCGGCGGCGCCTGCCCTGTGAGATAAATTCTCTTTTGCCTTAGGTTACATACGGTTTCGCCCGGGTTTTTCCCGGGCGAACGTTTCTATAAATCTAAAATTTTCTTCGGACAGAAATCCAAATAGTCACAGGATGTGAGAATATACTCAATTCCGTTTAATTCTCCGAACATCGAGACGCCCTTTTTCAAGCTGTGCAAGTGACCAAAGACCACTGCTTGCACGTGGTACTTTTCAAATAATTGCGATGCGAGTGACGGCTGAAGATCTGCGCTCACGGGGGGGTAGTGTGTCATCACAAGGCGCGTATCGCTTTTCAGTTGCTTCAAACTTAATTCCAGCCGATGCAACTCGCGTTCATAAATCTTTTCCATGTGCTCTTTTGACTCTCGCTCCTCTAAAGAGACTTTTGCTCTGGGATTTTTGACAAAATGAATATACTGCTCAAAAGAAAACGCGGGGCTATCCCATAAACGCGTCCCTGCAATGTCGACTCCATTCCAGTGAAAGACATCATTATGAACGAGATGGATCGAGGGCGGCAGCGCCTCTCGCGCCTTTTTCGCAGAACTAAACCAGTAGTCGTGGTTGCCGCGAATGATCACTTTCGTCCCCGGCAAATCATTGATCCAATCAAAGTCGGCCATTACGTCGCTCGGATGCATCGCCCAGGAAATATCGCCCGGAAGAAGCACTAGGTCTTCGCTATCTATTTGCTCGTTCCAGTGATTGAAGATTTTATCGGTCCAGCCTTCCCACTGTTTCCCAAACACATCCATCTCTTTGCCCGGAATTCCAAAGGAAAGGTGTAGATCGGCGATTGCAAAGATTTTCATAAAAATAAAGTACCACTTTGCGCGCAATAAAGGCAAAAAGTTCAGCTAAGAGTTTAGCGCGCGCGTAAGCTCTGTTAACGTATAGACTGACTGAAGGTTGATATTTTCTTTTCTGAGATTTTCCTCTCCCCCCTGCTCTCGATTCAGCCAAGTAATCACATCTCTAACAACAAGCCCGGCCTCTCTTAAATCATAAATGGTCTCTAAAACACTTTTTCCGCTAGAAACGACATCTTCGATCACAACGCACCTCTTTCCAGCTGTAAAATCTCCCTCAACCATTCGCGCAAGGCCGCGGTTCTTTGCTTCTTTACGTCGAAAAACCATCGGCATTTCATGAGTAATTGAGATGCTAGTGGCAATTGCAAACGCCCCATAAGGCACCCCGCACATCAGATCAGAGGGGTACTGCTTTGCCACGCTCCATATTTCCTCTGAAATTTCCTTAAGTAAAGAGGGGTAGGAGACGATCGGTCGAAGATCAACGTAAAGAGAGTGCGTCTCTTGTGGGAAGAACTTCCCGAAATAAATGCCTCCGGCCTCTTGCAGTTTTAAAATTGTAGTCATAAATCAGAGTCGATTAGAAATCAAAAGTGGCGAGTGTGAATGATTTTTCCTTGAAAAATCGCATATTCCGGCCATCCTTTGAGAATTAAGCCATCGTATCCGTCGACACTCTTTTCCTCTTCGAGATCGACCAGAATGATATCATTGTGATTGCGAAGATTGAAAATTTCTTGAGGCCCTCGCCTTGTTAGAAACACGACCTTTTCATAGCTTAAACGCTTTTCGCCTGCGGCATGAAGAAGAAAGGGAAGCGCTGGGAAAGCCGGATCACCGCCGCAGACCGCATCGATGATATTATCATTGATTGCCTGCCAAAGCGCCTCTTGATCTCTTGATTCGCTGTCTGCTCTCAAAAGAGTACTCGAGGCAACTCCTGCATAAACTAAGATCCCCTCTTGCTTTGCTTTTTCAATGAGATCGAGCTGATCTTTTGTGTTGATATTCAAAAAAAACACAGGACAGGGATAGCTTCTTGCGAAATGAATCACTTTCTCAGTCTCTTGAACAGCTGCGCCATTTTCCATTTGAAATGCAATGAGCAAATCTTTTTGGGAGGCGAGCTGAAACATTTCCTCCAGAATCGTGTTTTCCATGCTTGAGCCAAGTAAAACTTGAAGTCCGACTGCTTCATTTGTCAGTTTCTTCATTTCGTGCAGATGATCTTGTGCACCTGCAAAATACAGCCCGTATCGAAGGGGAATGTCGATTTCTTTCAAGAGATCATCAATCGACTCTTTC
>SLOH01000005.1 GCA_007132595.1 Waddliaceae bacterium
AGTTTCTTGAAGTCTAGGGGCATCGAACTGCCCTTAGGCTCCCCTAATGACTCTCCGGATAAGCAGACGGTTTGGGGTCTTGGAAATAATAAAAATGAGTACTTTGTAAACGAGCTTCAGACACACGGGATCGAAGTCTACCCCTCTACTCTAAATTTGATTCACGAACTAAGAGAAGAAGGGATCAAGGTCGGGATTATTTCCTCAAGCAAAAATTGCCATCTCATATTAAGTGAGCTTAAAATTTTAGATCTTTTTGATACTAAAATCGATGGGCTTGATCAAGAGAGGGAAGGAATCGTTGGAAAACCTGCGCCGGATGTCTTTTTGGAGGCTGCCAAGCGTTTGGGTGCAAATCCTTCGAATTCGGTTGTTGTGGAAGATGCAATTTCGGGTGTGCAGGCAGGTGCTGCGGGCGATTTTTCTCTTGTTATTGGGGTCGACAGGCAAAATCAATCTGAGGATTTGCTTAAGGAGGGCGCCCATGTTGTTGTTAAGGACCTTGAGGAAGTGAGGCTGGAAAAAAGGGTTCGTCCAAAAAGCGCAAGCGAGGTTGAAGATGAGTTGAAACAGAAGCTCCAAGGGAAAAAGCCGGCCTTTTTTCTCGATTACGACGGCACGCTCACCCCAATCGTTGCGCACGCAGATCAGGCGATTCTTTCCGATGAAATGAGGCAGACGCTTATTGATCTTAAAAAGCAGTTCACGGTCGCAGTTGTCAGCGGGCGAGACCTTGGCGATGTCAAGAAACGAGTGGGTGTCGAGGGAATTTTTTACGCAGGAAGCCATGGGTTTGATATTGAAGGCCCCGGAAAGCGATTTGAAAATCAAGAGGTCGATCAATTTATCAAGTCTTTAAATCAAGCAGAAAAAGAGTTGAAAGAGAAACTTCAAGAGATCGATGGGGCGTGGGTAGAGAGAAAAAAATACAGTCTAGCGGTTCATTTTAGACAAGTTGAGCCTTCGAAAGAAAAGCAAGTGGAAAAAATCTTAGATCAAGTGCATAGCGGCTTTCCTGACCTTCGAAAGGCGTTTGGGAAAAAAGTCTTGGAGCTGCAGCCGAATTTTCCTTGGGATAAGGGAAGAGCGCTTGACTGGCTGATCGGGGCTCTTGAGCTTGATGAGGATAAAATTGTTCCGATCTATCTTGGAGATGATGTGACAGATGAAGACGCATTTGCCGAGCTTGAAGACCGCGGAATTGGAATTGCGGTTCAAGGTGAGCCTAAGGCTACTTTAGCAAGGTATGTATTAAAACATCCGGAAGATGTGATGCGGTTTTTACAAAAAGTAGTTGAGGATTTTTCGTGACAAAAGAAGCAGACTGGGTTTTTTCGCATAACCAATTCGATCAGGAGAAAGAAAAGCTCCGTGAAGCTCTTTTTACACTGGGTAATGGGTATTTCTTCACACGTGGGGCTGCTGTTGAGTCGGATGCAGGCGAGGTGCATTACCCCGGAACATATATTGCAGGCGGGTATAATCGTTTGGCAACTGAGGTTTCGGGTCGAATTGTTGAAAATGAAGATCTCGTCAATTTCCCGAATTGGCTTCCAATTCGATATCGGATTGGCGATGGCGACTGGTTTCAGTTGAGTCGCGACGAAATTTTTGAGTATAGTCAAGAGCTTCAACTGAAAGAGGGGTTATACGTACGGAAAATGCGCGTGCGGAATGCGCACGGAGATGAATCTCTCATTGAAGAGCGGCGTTTCATTCATATGAAACAGCAGCATTTAGGAGCGATTGAGTGGAAGCTCACCCCTCTCAATTGGTCAGGTCGCCTCGAACTGGTTTCTGCTTTGGACGGCACAATAAAAAATGATGGGGTTGCACGATATCGAGAGCTCAACAATCAGCATTTAAAGCCAATTGAGACGCGCGCATTTGATGAGAACTGTATCTATCTAAAAGTGCAGACCGTGCAGTCAGAACTTAGAGTGGCTTTGGCTGCAAGAACAAAAGTCGATGTTGAAGATGCCTCTTGCCATGTGATTGAGAGCCCGGGATATATTGCAAAGAGCATGAAGATTGAGGCGCAAGAGGGAAAGACAATTACGGTTGAAAAGGTAGTCTCGCTCTATACCTCAAGAGACAATGCAATTTCTGAGTGTGGTGAGGAGGCGCGAGAAGCGGCTGTAAAGGCGGATAATTTCGAGCAGTTGTTTCAGTCTCATAAGAGAGCGTGGTCTGTGCTTTGGAATGAATTTGGCATCGATATGAAAGTTGAGGATGATAGCCACGATCTCAGCCCCCTCTTGATCTTGCGGCTGCATATTTTCCATCTTCTCCAAACGACTTCGTTAAATACAATCGATATTGATGTGGGTGTGCCGGCTCGCGGGTGGCATGGAGAGGCGTATCGCGGGCATATTTTTTGGGACGAGCTCTTTATTTTTCCAACGCTCAACTTCAGGCTGCCGAAGATCACAGCTTCGCTTTTAAAGTACCGTCTCAGGCGCCTCTCAATAGCGCAGCAGCTCGCAAAGGAGAGCGGATTTAAAGGTGCAATGTTTCCGTGGCAAAGCGGAAGCAGTGGAAAGGAAGAGAGTCAAACGCTCCACCTTAATCCAAAGTCCGGCCGATGGCTTCCCGACAACTCGAGTTTGCAGCGCCACGTGAATCTGGCGATTGCGTATAACTTCTTGCGCTACTTCGATATTACAGACGACTTTGAGTTCTTGCGGAATTTTGGCATGGAAGTGATTTTGAGTATCACGCGTTTTTGGGCAAGTATTGCCACTTATAATGAAGAGTTAGATCGGTATGAAATTTTAGGCGTGATGGGTCCAGATGAGTATCACGATTCGTATCCGGACAGTGAAGAGCCTGGGCTTAACAACAACGCGTATACGAATGTACTTGCTTCATGGCTTCTTTTTCGCACGGCGGAGCTTTTGAAAAAGCTTCCGGATGACCATTACAAGGAAATTGTTGAAATTCTTCAGATAAGCGAAGAAGAGGTGGCAAACTGGAAAGAGATCGCGCAAAAATTGCGGTTAACTTTTCATGAAGAGGAAATTATCAATCAGTTTGAAGGGTTTGATAAGCTCAAAGAGTTTCCGATGGAAGAGTATCGAGAAAAACATGGAGAGGCCTTGCGCTTGGATCGTATTTTAGAGGCGGAAGGAGATAGTCCGAATCATTACCAGGTGTCAAAACAAGCAGACCTACTCATGCTCTTTTACCTTTTTTCTGTAGAAGAATTGGAGGGGATCTTTGAACGGATGGGCTACAGGTTTAAGCCTGAGATGATAAAGAAAAATATTTATTACTACTTGAGTCGCACCGCTCATGGTTCGACACTAAGCCAGATTGTTCATTGCTGGATCCTTTCAAGATTCGACCGCCCGAAGTCGTGGGATCTTTTTCTACTCTCTTTGAAAAGCGATGTATTTGATATTCAGGGTGGAACAACAGCCGAGGGAATCCACTTAGGTGCGATGGCAGGGACTGTAGACATTATCCAGCGCTGTTATCCGGGTATTGAGATGCGTGATGATATTTTAAGATTTAACCCGTCGCTGCCTCTTCAGCTAAAATATCTCAAATTTCATCTTCACTATCGCGGACACTCTTTGACTGTTGAAATGGATCACGAAACGCTAACACTCAACACAAAACATAGCTTGGCTGGGACGATAAAAATTGGAATGAACAATCAGGTTCATGAGATGTCCGGAGGTGCGTCTTTAAGTTTGCCGATTATGAGTCATGCAGACTGAACAAAAGCGTCTCGTTTTTTTTGAAAAAAAATCAAAACGCACTTTTTTAGACGTTCCCCCTACCAAATAATGGGCTAATCTCTTAGTATCAAGCTTTATTAGGATAAGACATGAAAAAGCTTGTTCAATTATTAACGCTCGCAAGTTGCGCTCTTTTTGCCGGATGCGGCGGACCTTCAACTCCGGTTCCTCCATATAACGCTGTCAATGTCACAGAGGTTTCTCGTCTCGTTAATATTTACGCTGTGAAATTGAAGTATGAGAAGGGGTTGAAGCTGGTTGATTCAGTCGTCTATCACGACTGGTATTTAAATCGCGTACGGCTTGATTTTTCTACAATGAATATCATGGATCTTTGTGAGACGAGAGAGCTTCTTGTCGATGTGGTTGAAGGGCTTTTGGAGCGACTTAACGACAACAGCATTATCATGAATGATGCGGCTTCGCGTCCGATGACTGCTTGCGATTTAGAAATCTATATTAATTTTGAAAGCTTTTTTTCTGAGTATGTCGACCCGACATATATGGGAATCGTTTGCATGAAGGACGGAATTGTTCGATATACTACAGGAGAGTCTCGACGTCCGAGCCCTCCGCGCTGGAAAGAACGCATGGAGTACTACTGGCAGACGCGTAACTTTGTGAACTTTACTCGAATTGGAGAGATCCTGTACGGTCCTGAGGAAGAATTTTCCGAACCAAGCTCTCTTGATGATTTACAAATTCGCTTTTAGATGTCAGATTTACCTCATTTAGCCGCCAACATTCAACAACTACACCGCGCTCTGCTTCGCCCCGAAGAACCTAAGCTTGCGGCAAACTGGAGCGGGACCTACCTTTATGATGCGAGGTCTTTTCAGGGGAGACTGTGGCGTTTGCTTCATGCCCTTTTAAGGCCATTTACAGGGCCTCATAAGCATCAAATGCACTTAAGGCAAGCATTAGAAAAGACAAATGAGTTATTTCAGCAAGAACTTCCAAATCTCGTTCAGACCGCACGAAGACTTGAGCGTGAAGCCAGTGCTATAAACTTCGAATTTCCTGAAATACGCGATGAACATTTTAAAATAGACAATATTTACAGGGTGCATTTTTGCAAAGCGATGCATCAGTTAGGCTCCTTTTTAAGAGATCGACCCAACCTCAGTGAAAAAATCGAGGAAATTTGGCACCGAAATACTCCCTTCCTTTTTACTGATCACTTGGAGCTTCTTGAAGTTGGAAGGCAATGCGTGCGGTATGAGAATGCGACCTTGCGAAAGTTACCGATTGGAACATTAATAAGTGTATCAAGAGGTCTTTCTGATGACAGAGAGTTCAGCTCTAATGGGGCAGGCAGGGAACATTATGAGAAATATAAAGCTTTATTTGAAAAACAGATTATTTCTTTCATTGGTATACAGAATCAAGAAAGAAATTTAACCTCCGCTCTTTTTGGCTCTATAATTGATTCACTTCATATTAATACCCAGTCACTTGCCTCTAAGCTTAAAGCGTTTGGTCTTGACCTTATCGAAGAAGAAGATAGGGATTTTCTTCGTTGGCAACAAAATCTTAAAGAGGGAGACTTGATTCCCTGGGCAGGAGAGACCTATCGCTTTACAGGCGAGCGATTGGATGTCTATCTTGGGGA
>SLOH01000111.1 GCA_007132595.1 Waddliaceae bacterium
TGCATGTCAGAGCGTTTACGCAGGACTCTTCAAGTGGGGTGCAAAATCCTGGGAAATACTTGGGATTACTGGAAAAGATTCCACACCTGAAGGAGCTTGGGGTTAACGCAGTGAAATTGATGCCGATCCATGAGTTCAATGAAATGGAATTTAATCGGTATAATCCGCTGACAGGCGAGCGGCTTGTCAACTTTTGGGGGTACTCGACGGTCAACTTTTTCTCTCCAATGAACCGTTACTGTGTGAGCGATGACTTTGGGGCGTCTCTTTTTGAGTTTAAGACTATGGTCAAAGAGTTGCATAAGGCCGGGATTGAGGTGATCCTCGATGTGGTGTTCAACCACACGGCCGAGGGGAATGAAATGGGCCCTGTGATTTCATTTAAGGGAATCGATTGCCCCGTTTACTATATTCTCGATCAAAAGCATCAGATGCAAAATTTGTCCGGATGCGGCAATACTGTCAACTGTAATCACCCCGTTGTTCGAGAGTTTATCATCACGTGCCTAAGGTACTGGGTTGTTGAGATGCATGTCGACGGTTTTCGTTTTGATTTGGCCGCTATCATGCGTCGTGGAACAAGGGGCGAGCCTATGGATAACCCGCCTTTGATCGAGCAAATCTCCCATGACCCGATTCTCTCTAAAACAAAGCTCTTTGCCGAGCCTTGGGACTTGGGGATGTACATTCTCGGAGGGTTTCATTCAGAAGAGGATAGATGGTCTGAATGGAATGACAAGTACCGAGAAACAGTGAGGGGATTTATCAAAGGGGATATGGGGGTGAAACGAGAGTTTGCGATCCGCATCTGCGGTTCAGACGACCTCTTTGGCGAAAGGTCGCCGACATCAAGTATCAACTTTATCACCGCGCATGACGGCTTTACACTTCGAGATCTTGTCTCCTATAATGATAAGCACAACACCGCAAATGGCGAGGATAATCGAGACGGCAACCCGTATACGTGCAGCTGGAATTGCGGAGTTGAAGGAGAGACAGAGGATGCGGATGTCTTGGCTTTAAGACAAAAACAGATGCGCAATTTTCATTTAACGCTGATGATCTCTCTTGGCGTTCCGATGTTGACGATGGGCAATGAGTACGGCCATACGCGCAGAGGAAATAACAACGCATGGTGCCAGGATAATGATCTTAACTGGTTTTTGTGGGATGAAATTGAAAAAAATGGCGATTTTTTTAGGTTTTATAAAGAACTCATCCATTTTCGCAAGCGCCACCCGGCTTTCCACTCTTCCAATTTTTATACAACCGATCATGTGAAGTGGCATAGTCAAAAGCCGAATGAACCTGACTGGGATGGTGATACGAAACTTATTGCAGTGACCGTGGAAGAAGAGGAGCGTAAGTTTTATATCGCGTTCAATACGCACATGAATGAAGTAACGGTCGAGATGCCAGCCGCTCCGGATGAGCAGCAGTGGCATCTCATCGTGAACACGGCAAATCCGCCTCCGGAAGATTTTTTTAGTGAGGATGCAGCTCCCCTATTTGAAGGGGAGTCGTGCACTCTTCAAGCGAATTCCGCTGTCCTTTTAATGTCTAAGTGACCGGCTTTAAAATGAGTATTGCAAGAGGGGGCAGCGTCAACTTTAAAGTGTAGTCGCGTCCATAGCAGGGAAGAGGCCTTGTGCGTACTTTTCCCACATTGCCCATGTTCGATCCGCCGTAATACTCAGAGTCGCTATTGAGAATTTCTTTCCACTCTCCTTTTTGATCGACGCCAATTTTATAGTTTTCTCTTGGAATCGGCGTCAAGTTACAGATCACCAGCAATTGGTCTTTTGCATTTGGACTCTTTCTTAAAAACGAGATGATGCTCTCTTCCCAGTTATGAAGATCGACCCACTGAAATCCCTCCGGGACAAAATCAAGAGCGAACAGTGCGGGCTCACTCCGGTAGACTTTGTTTAAATCTTTGATCCATTGAAAAATCCCTTGATGCGGGGCGTATTGCAGCAAGTCCCAATCTAAGCTCGTGTCGTGATTCCACTCGGACCATCCTGCAATCTCGCTTCCCATAAAGAGGAGCTTTTTCCCGGGGTGGGTGTACATATATCCGTATAATAGACGCAGGTTAGCAAATTTTTGCCAGTCATCTCCCGGCATTTTGCCGATCAGCGACCCTTTACCATGAACGACCTCGTCGTGCGAGAACGGGAGAAGGAAGTTTTCGGTAAACGCATAGTTCAGGCTGAAGAGAAGTTCGTTGTGATGGTATTTACGGTTTACAGGATTTTCAGAAAAATACTGCAGCGTGTCGTGCATCCATCCCATATTCCACTTCATTCCAAAGCCAAGCCCTCCTAGGTAGGTGGGGCGCGAGACCATGGGCCAGCTTGTCGACTCTTCTGCAATCATTTGGACGTGCGGATAGCCTTGATAAACGGCCTCGTTTAATTGCTTGAGAAATTCGACAGCTTCAAGATTTTCATTTCCCCCATATTGATTCGGGATCCATTCTCCCTCTTTTCTAGAGTAATCTAAATAGAGCATGGAGGCGACTGCATCGACACGCAGACCATCAATATGATACTTTTCAAACCAGTAGATCGCGCTACTAATTAAAAACGCCCGAACTTCAGGTCGTCCGTAGTTGAAAATATAGCTTTTCCACTCGGGATGAAACCCTTTTTTTCGATCTTCATGTTCGTATAGATGCGTTCCGTCAAAATAGGCAAGACCGTGCGCATCGGACGGGAAGTGCGAGGGAACCCAGTCGAGAATGACACCGATCCCGCTCTTATGCAACTCGTTAATTAAGTGCATAAAGTCTTGCGGAGTGCCATACCGGCTGCTAGGGGCAAAATACCCGACTTTTTGATATCCCCAAGAGCCTTCAAACGGGTATTCCATTAGGGGCATAAATTCAACGTGTGTGAACCCAAGCTCGGTTAAGTACTGCGGCAGCATCTCAGCCATCTCCCGGTAGGTCAGTGAGCGGTTGCCCTCTTCGGGCACACGACGCCAGGAGGCAAAGTGTAGCTCATAGACATTGATCGGCTGGTCGAGTCGATTGACAACCTCTCGTTTTTTTAGCCAGCTCTCATCGTTCCAATCAAATGTTGTATCCCAAACAACAGAGGCGGTTTTTGGGGGAATTTCCCATACAAGACCGAAAGGATCCCCTTTTTCTCCCTCAAAACCCCCATGATTTGAGTGGATAAAATATTTATAGATCGCCCCTTTCCCAACCTTTGGAATAAACCCCTCCCAAATGCCGGATTCATCCCACCTGGGCTTGAGTATATGCGCCTGTTTATCCCATCCATTAAAGTCGCCGATCACTGAAACTTGCGATGCGTTCGGTGCCCATACGGCAAATAAAGTCCCCGGCTCTGTCTCTAGCTTCATCGGGTGGGCCCCGAGTTTTTCGTAGAGGTGAAAATGCCTGCCTTCTTTAAAAAGGTAGATATCTTCATCAGTCAGCAAGCTTAATGGTTTGACCTCGCGATTCAAGAGAGATCCTCCATTAAGTTTAAGAGACCATTTAACGGAATTTTAACCCAGCTCGGTCTGTTTTGCAGCTCGTAACCCATTTCATACACCACTTTGTTAATTAAACATGCATTGAGTAAAATCTTGAGACTTTCTTTATCTTTAGGGACAAGGTTAAGCGGTTGCTGATCGACCACATCGAGATACGATTTTAGGTATGCTGTTGCGGCATATCGAAACCAAAGATTGGCCGCGACAGACAAAGTATCTTCTTGATCGACATGCGTTTGCCGGTACTGCTCAAGGGCAACAAATGCCGCATAATGAAAGGAGCGGATCATCCCGGCGACGTCTTGGATTGGAGAGCGCTTGAGCTTCCTTTCCGTTAGAGGAATGGCGGGCTCACCCTCGAAATCGATGATGGTAAGCTCATTTCCCGAAACCAAGACTTGACCTAAGTGAAAATCTCCATGAATCCGGATTTTAAGACTCGAAATTTTTTCATCTGCGATCTTCGCGATGTTTTTAAGTAGGACCTTTTCGTTTTGGAGGACGGCGTCTGTTAATGCTTTTTCCTCATCTGAAAACTTAGGAGAGCGGAGCTTTAAGAGAGTGAAGACCTTCTTGATTTGACCTCTAAATGCTTGGTAAAGCGACTTTTGGTAGAAAATGGTGAAATTTTCCGGGATCATTGCAGGATCTTTGCTGCCGCTGGCAAGTGCGATATGCATCTGGGCTGTTCGTTTTCCGAGTAAAGAGATCTTCTCAAGCGGCATCCATCCGATCAAATTTTCAAAAGTTTCCGGGATCTCTTCGAAATCTAAAAGAGGGGGAGCCTGCAATAGGTTTTTTGGCATCTCTTTTATTTTAGAAGAGATATCATCGTAGTAACGTTTGATCGAATCAATCAGGTATGACCAAAGCTCTCCTTCATTTTTAATGTGCTCTTGCATTAAAGCGAGTGTAAATGGCTCATCGCCACTTGTTTCCCACTGCAGCCCACCGGCAAAGCTTGGCACATACGGGTACCTTCCTTTTTCTGAAAGATGAAGAATTAACTCTTGATCCGGACTGATTCCCGGCTCAATTTTTCTGAAAAGTTTTAAAAAGAGGGTTTCATCGTAGATGATTGAACTGTTTGTTTGCTCGACTGCCACAACTTTTGATGAGATCGTCTCTTTTCCTTTGAGCGCCCTAATCATCTTGGGAGTAGAGGTCGCAACGAGCTTGCCGGCCTGTGTTTTTCTCTTTTTTCGAGAGAGCAAATAGTCTACCAGAGTCTTTCTGAAATTTTCGTCGAAAATTGCATCGATTAACACGCCCTCTTTTTTTTCTATCTTCACTTTGCAAATCAAGGACTGAGGCAGTTTTTCAATCAACCCTTCCGCTTTTTTTAAGGGGACAAAAGAGAGTGGTAAAACGTAAGATTCACTGCTTTCTTTCAGGAATATTACTTCAAAAATCACTAAATACGAAGAGTCTAAAGGAATTAAATCTTGGATTTGGATTTTTTTTATCTGTTCAGCTTTAGAGCGGAACCAGCGCGATTTTACAAGGAAAAGGGGGAGTATTTTACTTAAAAAAAGCTCCTTTTCTTTTCCAAATAAGACGCAGCTCCAGTGGTCGCCGGAAAGCGTCATGGAAGGGATCTCTTGTTTTTGTAAGTTCACAATCTCCTCTTCCCTTTCTAGATTGAGCCATAAATAACTATAACCGGTGAGGGTAAAGGTGTTGTAGGGGAGCTGCACACTGCCAAATGGATTTTGACTGAAAAGATCTTTCAAATGATATCCGTCATATTCAGACAAATCAA
>SLOH01000151.1 GCA_007132595.1 Waddliaceae bacterium
AGTTTTTCTCCCTAGGGAATCGAGCGTAAATGTCGTCCAATTGCCGCCAGAGTCGCACCGGCCAATTTGTCGACCGAAACGATCATATTGAAACTGCACGCTCTGCTTTTCTTCACTTGCATCGCTTGCGGTTTGCATGATCAACCGATTGTTTTGATCATAGATCAATTCTTGCGTGGATGTTTCATTTAATTGGTAGATTAGATTTCCATAGTGGTCATATTTTGCCTCTTCTACCCCGTGATTGGTCTCTTTTCTGATGACCCGGCCTTTCTCATCATAGGCATATGTTTCTCGGGCAATGCTCTCTAAATCTCCATTTAAGATCTCTTTTTGAACTAACTCTCCATTTTCTGAATATGTAAAAACGACTCTAGAATCAAGGATTTCATCGTGGGTCACAGGGTCTAGATATAAGTATTCGCTGCGCTCTTTAGAGTAGCGTGTCATTGTTCGCTTATTTACGCCTGTTAAGTTTTCGCGCTGTTTACATCTCCCATCATCTTGGATCTCTTCACAAAGATTGCCCTCGTCATCATAAAGATAAAACCTTCGAATTGTGAGGTGCTGTGGAGTGGTGAGAAATTGCGCTGTTTTTCTAAGAGAGGTCTCATCATATTGGAAATCAATGCGATTGCCATTTGGGTAGAAAATTGTTTGAAGCGCAAATGGAGCTTTTTGGCTATATTGAAATTTGATCCAGTCGCACTCAATTCCGTTTTTTTTAGGCATACCATTGGCCTGTAGCTGAAGCTTAGCTTGGCACTCGCCGCTTAAATTTCCATAAAGGCCTTTTGCCGTGACTCTGCCGTTTTGGTCGTATTCAAATGTCTGGCTTTCAAGGATTTCTCCTCCAAATTCTTCTTTTGTTTTATTGATCAATCGACCACTTGTATCGTAAAAAAGACGGGTGAGTCTATAGGGTTCTCCATTTAAGTACTCCTCTATCCCAGTTAGCACCTGATCGTTATGAAAATAGACTGTTTGACTCTCTTGCTCACCTGAAACCACCGTTTTTCCAGGAAAATAAGCAAATTCAAAGCAATTGCCGTCTTGAGAGGTGAGCGTTTTTACCTTTCCTTTTTCATCATATTGCACGCGACATATCTCTCTACCCGACTTGACCTGTTGAGAAATTAGCAGTGTGCGCGTCTTTGGGTGCGGGGTGTATTCATATTCGATTAACTCCCCACTTGATGCTTTGATCTGGCTAATATACACCCCGTTTTGTTGCCTTGATTGACTCGATTCAAAAAAGCGATATTCGAGCCACTCGCCTGCGCTTGATTCGATTCTACAGCCGTTGCTCTCATAATAGATCGAGAGTAAAACCCCATCTTCTTGCTTCATTTGCTTCAATCGCCCCTCATTATCAAAAGTAAACTTTTCACTTTCAGACGGTGTATTTTCTTTAAATGGAAAGTTGGGGAGATTGAATGCCCAGCCAAAATGACGAGAGTCACCGGGTCGATACGTTCGGCGGATAGAAAATTGATCGGTTTGAGTTTCACAATAATCGCCTGTAATCACGTTCACTGTTTCAAAAACATATGGAGCTAACTGCTTATCTTCTAGGAGGGGGCTTTCTGCAAAGATTAAAAGAGGCAACAAAAGGAATGTAAATATAAATTGTAAACGCATTTATAAAACTATTAATTTAAACCGAGATCATAAATGAAACTCATTTTTTATTGAAGAAACCTTTTACATGTGTTATATTTATTTCCCTTATGACAACACAAATATTTATCGATACAAAGGCGAAAAGCCTCTGGAGCGGGGTGCTTCTGATTGCAACGACTTGCATTGGGGCCGGAATGATCGCTCTACCATCAATGACAGGACTTGCCGGGTTTTTACCGGCTTTTTGTGTCACCACGCTGTGTTGGCTGATGATGTCTGCAACCGGCCTTCTTTTCCTTGAAGCTGTCCTTTGGATGCCAGAAGGGTCGAATCTCCTCTCACTTGCAGAGCAATTTTTAGGGAAAAAAGCGCGCTATTTAGCAGGATTTCTTTTTGTCTTCCTTTACACAAGCTTGCTTGTGGCCTATATTTCAGGGGCAGCGCCTCTATTTTCCTCTCTTCTTGGGATTGAGCCGTTTTTCGGCTACTTCCTTTTTACCGCAATTTTCGGAGGGATCGTCTGGCTCGGTTCTAGGGCCGTTGACAGGATTAACTGGATTTTAGTTTTTGGTTTAGTTTTTACTTTTTTGGCTTTGCTTGTTTTAGGAAGTCAAGAGGTTCAGGCTCAATTACTCGAGAGACAAAACTGGGGGTGGGGCCTTTTTGCGCTTCCGATCCTCTTCAGTGCCTTTGGTTTTCATAATGTGATCCCATCTGTTGCGAAATATTTAAAGGGCGATGTCAAAAAATTGCGTATAGCGGTTCTTTTGGGCGCTTTAATTCCGTATATTTTTTATCTTTCATGGCAGTGGATGGTGATCGGGATGGTTTCAGAGGAGCGATTGATGCTTTCACAGGAAAGCGGGGTTCCCGTCACGCAGCTGCTTGAATCAATTACCGGCAGCTCGCTTATTCTTTCTGTCAGCGCTTTTTTCGGTTTTTTTGCCATGGTGACTTCATTACTTGGCGTTTCACTTTCGATGGTGGACTTCTATACTGATGGGTTCAAAAGTAGTAAAAGAGGCCTTCTCACTTTACTCGTCTTTATTCCCCCCTTGTTTTTTACGATTAATAATCCGGGACTTTTTGTCACAGCTCTTGGGTATGCAGGTGGTTTTGGCGAGGTGGTTCTCAATTGTCTATTTCCTGTCGCTATGGTGTGGGTCGGTAGATATCAAATGAAGCTTACCTCCAAAGTCGGTCTGTTCGGGGGAAAGCCATTGCTCGCGTTGCTAGTTGTACTTTCACTCTTTATTATGGGACTAGAAGGATTTATTCTTTTGGCAAAATAAAGACATACTCAAGTTCATCTAGATTCTCGATGACAGATTCAGCTTCAATATCAAAGTAAAAATCACCCTCCTGTAAAGGGATGATTCGGGTGACTTTCGCTACACGCAGCCCTTTCGGAAAGACCCCATCCATCCCGGTGGTCACAAGCATATCGCCTTCTTCCACGAGGTGAATCGGCTCGCTATTTGGCGGCGCGTCATACGGAAGCCCTGTTCTTAAGTCTTTTGCAGGTCCGTATGCATCGGCAAAGTCATAATTAAATCCACTCCCGATCAATGTGTATCTTTGACTTCTCCCCAAACTGTGGGGCGAGCCGTGCAGTTCTCCTTTTGCAAGGGAGATTTCATCACGGATGGCCCTTGTCGATGGATGGAGGTCCGGATCTGTGATCAGGCGCACTAAAGATTTATGAGGAGCAACAAAATCAATCACCCCGATAACAGCATCACCGAGGACGACAGGGCAATTTTTCTCAATAGAGGAGTGATCATTCTCTCCGACATTGATCCAAAATGAGGACTTCCAGTTTGCTTTCGGACGATAAATCACCTTTGCTTGGATTGGAGAATCAATTTGAATATCGGACGTTGACTGATTAAGTGCAGCCTTCAATTTTTGAATATTTTCTTTAAGGGCATGGTTTTCAAGCTGAAGTAATTGAATCGCAAGGAGCTCCTCTTTGGGAGCTTCCTTTGGCTGCTTAGAGAAAAGTGTGACAAATATTGATCGAAATCTTGTTTGAGCCGGTTCTTTTAGACTGATCAGTAAGAGGAGTAAAGCGGCAAGGAGCAGGTAGGGGAAATATGTTTTTCTCATTGTACGGCAACTAAAGCATCAATCGCAAGTTCTATGTTTTGTGTGTTTAACCCAGCAAAATTGATTCTACCGCTTTTTGGCATGTAGACCCCGTAGTTTTTTTTGAGCTTCTCAACTTGCTCTTCGCTAAGGCCTGTGAGCGAAAACATTCCATTTTGCTCTGTAAAAAAGCTGATATCTTGCTTGAAACCTTTTGCATTAAGTCCTGTTGCAAAGTCACTGCGCATCTTGGATATCCGCATTCTCATGTCCTTTAGCTCATCTAGCCACTGCTGTTTGAGTTTCTGCGACTGTAGGATTGTTGTGACAATACGAGCGCTATGGAGCGGAGGTGAGGAGTAACTTCTTCTGATTAATGTTTTCAATTGGCTTAAAGGAGGAGCGACCTCTTGTTCGCCATTGATAAGAAATAGCAGTGCGCCCACTCTTTCGCCGTAAAGACCAAGGTTTTTAGAAAAACTGAAAGCAACCATCAGTTCATGCCCTTGACTTGCAAAGAGCTCAATCGGAAATCTGTCTTTATGAATATCTTTTGCAAACCCCTGATACGCATTATCAAAAATGGGGAAAAGTCCGCGCGCCTTTACAATTTGCGACAGCGTTTCCCACTGCTTAATCGTTGGATCCTGTCCGGTCGGGTTGTGGCAACAGGTGTGAAAAAGAATTAGACTCCCCCTTGGCATCTGCTCAATTTCCCCGCACATTGCGGGAAAATTGAGGCAATTTTCAGATTTTGCGTAGTAAGTGTAGGAGTCAACTTCAAGACCAATTCGGCTAAAGATTCCTTGGTGGTTTGGCCAGGTGGGAGTGGGAAGGTAGATTTTTTTCGCCCCGGCAGCTTTTAGTAGTTCCCCTCCGATCCGAAGCGCGCCGCTTCCCCCGATAGTCTGCGCACCAAATAGGCGGTCATTAAACCCCTCTCCTAGAGCAATTGATGCCACGCCTTGGATAAAATCCGGTTTTCCAATAATGGGCTGATACTCTTTATCAAGGTTTTGTTCCAAAATCATTTTTTCTGCATTCCGTACGCACTCTAATACGAAAGGCCCGCCTTCGGATGTGCAGTATGCCCCAACTCCCAGGTTCACCTTCTGAGCTCTTTGATCCTCATTAAATGCGACAGTGAGCCCCAATATCGGATCAACTGGATGTTCTTCGATGTGATGGAAAAAAGATTGTGTCATGAGATGCACGTCCTAAAGGTAAATATGCATCATAATTGAATAGAAGATAAGGTTCAATGGAGCGTAACGGAGTCGAACCGTTGACCTCAACAATGCCATCGTTGCGCTCTACCAACTGAGCTAACGCCCCAAAAAGGAGCTTCAATAATATCCCTAATCGGCAATTTTAGTAAAGGAACCTCTGACAAACGCATATTATTAAATTTAGCGCCTTTTTTCCGAAATCCGACAAAAACGCACTCAATTAACTAACAAGTAGTTAAGGAACCCCTAATAAA
>SLOH01000045.1 GCA_007132595.1 Waddliaceae bacterium
CAGTTGGATGTGGATTTCCCAGAAGCTTGATCCGTCGCGGAAAATCTCCGGATTCAGGAACTGATCAGGAGGGATAATCGTATACGATGTGACAATAGCGTCGATAAAGAGAAAGGGGCCGTCCATCATGTAGAAAATATAAATCAACACCATGTTAAAGAGCGTTCCAAGAGGGGAGGATTGGTTTTGGATGGTTGGGTCGTTAACCATTAAACTTGCCCCTCCGCGCTGGTGGTCGATAATCATCCCGGTTGTTTGGACGATAACAAAGGGGAGGCTGATAAAAAATCCAAGGATCAAACCGACAAATACTTCTTTTGCGACTAAATTCATCGCGTGAAAGTTAAATGTGATTGGTTCTGTTGTCACTTGTATTAAATGGGGGAAGAAAACGGCAAAAAGAGCGATTGCAAAGGCGACTTTGACCGGGTGGGGCAGAACTCTAGAGCCAAAAAAAGGGGCTAGAGCAATGATTGGCAAGATGCGCGCTAAAAAAAGAAAGAACATCGTAAGAAATGCCCATGGTCCTCCCTCAGCTAAAGGGCTATTGAGAAACATGAGCACATAGCTGTCTGTCATCTCACTCCACGGAGTTGGTCATTAATATCACTATCCTGCACTCCATCGGGGGAAGTTGTGAAAAATGTTGGAGGCGAAGCTCATAATTTGCGCGCCAAGCCATCCCCCCATAAACATTAGTGTTAGTGTGACGGCAACGAGTTTTACGGTAAAGGAGAGGGTTTGTTCCTGAATCTGCGTAGCCGCTTGAAAGATGGCAACCATTAAACCAAAAAACATACTGATTAAAATCGGAGGGGCCGAGAGGATTAGAATCAACAATAGCCCTTGATAGGCGAGTTGTATGACTTGAGATTGAAACATTTAAATTTTCCTCATGTTTGGAATGTGTTGACAAGTCCTTCTACAAGTAGAGTCCAACCGTCGAGCATTACAAGCAAAAACAGTTTAAGCGGCATAGAAATCGTCACGGGGGAGAGCATCATCATCCCCATTGCTAATAAAATATTGGATGTCACAAGGTCAATGACAAAAAACGGAATGTAGATTAAAACACCGACCTCAAAAGCGTCCTTGAGCTGACTGGTAATATAGGAAGGGACGAGGATAATAAAGTCATCCGGTTTTAATGTCTCCCGGGCATCTTCGGGAAGTATACGGTAAGCAATACGGTAAAATAGCGCGTGGTGCTGAACGCTTGAGTTTCTTCTGATGAACTGTCTGAGCGGCTCCTGGACCCGAGACGCAATGTGAATGATATATGTTGAAGATCCCCTTGCGATGATCGATTCGGGCATTTCCACTTCCTCAGATGCAGTTATTGCTTCATTATACATTTGCAGCGCCGTTGGGTACATGATGAAGAGGCTGAGCATGAAGGCAATTCCATTAATAATCTGGTTTGGCGGCGCTTGCTGAACTCCAAGTGCACTACGCAGCAGCGAAAGTACGATCACAATCTTTAAGAATGAAGTTAAGATCATGATGATAAAGGGAAGAAGCGATAGGAAGGCAAGAGCTGCCGCTTGCGTTCCGATTGTCGGAGTTTGTGCGCCTCCTAACCCTTCCAAGAAATCCGGCAGTACCGTATCTGCTTGCTGTTGCTGTTGCTGTGCAATATGGGTATTTGTATTTTGGGAGCTGTTTTTTGCCGCATGAAGCAACGCATTTGGGGCAAGCAGGGCAAAAAGTGAGAGAAAAACAAGAAGAGCGCGCTTAATCATGGTTCTCCATTCTGTTGTCGGTAAATTTTTGAAAGGCGTTTTCCAAAATCATCCATTGATTTTCAAGTTGAGCATTAATAATTCCACCCTCTGTTTCAATCACGCATCCGCCCGGACCGACTTCTCGATTGGGACGAATCGACAGAGCTTCGAGGCTTTCAAATATCTCTTTGATATTTGCCCGATTGTTTTCAATCGTGTCAAATTCGTCAGGGTTCACATGGATTGTCACATACTTATGCTGAGCGACTGGTTTTAGCGACTGTTTGATAATGTCGACAACTGCAGACTCAGATAACTCAAGCTCTCTTGCCAAAATCTTTTTAGCGGCTTTTAAGGCGATTCGAAGCACCATTTTCTCAGTATCACTCCTCACTTTTCGAGTCTCTTCCTCAAGTTCCAAAAGTTTGTCGGTCCACTGTTTAAATCCCTCTTCAAAGCCTTCTTGTTTGGCTTGCTCTTTAATCGTTTCGCATTGCTTGATTACGCGCGTGCGGAATTCCTTTGCATCTTCTTGCGTCTTTTTTACGAGTTCAGAGGCGCTTAAGAGCATTGAAAATTCCTCGGATGGAATATGTTTTTTTCCTGGAGTTAACTCAATTTTTCCTTCTTGAATCAAACTGAAAAGGCGCTTGCTCATTCTATCTGTTCCTGTGTTAAAAACTGTAGCAATTGTCTTGTCTGTTTTGTTATGGTTTTTTCATTTGTCTTGATCTGATCTTTTTCAAGAAGCCTAAGGAGATGCTTTCCTCTGCCAATGTCTAACCGATGAACAAACGCATGGATGAAATCTTCATCTTGTCCGGAAAGAGCCCCTGCTAGACGTATCATTCCGACTTTGTGAATCAGTCTGCGCAGCTGGGAAGTTGATCCGTCCCACTGGCTGAGGGAAATTTTAATTGAAAAAAGCGTTTTCTTCTCTTTTTGAAGCTGTAGGAGAAATTTTTTTTCCAATGGATTCAAACAGTGATAAATTTTTTTCAGCCGGGTTCTGTCGACGATTTTTTTGATTGTCTCCGCTAGTTCGAACATCCCCAAAAGGTCAATCATCTTTAGAAGTGTATGCTTTGAAAAGTTAAATAGGGAGTGTAAGGACGAGTGAGAAGTATCGCTTGAAGGCAGGTGAAGTTCTTGAGTGATAGCCGGAAAGAGCTTGCCGTATAAGAAACGATAGATGGGTGGAGACAACCTTGCAGGGGGAACCTTGACAGACATAGCTTTGGCAAGCTTTTCTCTTTGTTCTTCCGGAGCAATGGAGATCGCAAAGGGAAGTAATTGAGTATCGATTTTTTGATAGATTGGAATGAGCCATGAGTAATGGACGTTTTCCAAGTGTTTTTCGCTGTCAGGAAAAATTAATGATAAATCTTTCTGCTGATGGGAGGCGCGTTTTAAAACCTCTGCATCCTCTGAAGAAAGTAAGTCAAAAAAATCAGCTTTTTCTTTTTTATAGTACCTGTTTAAAAATAGATTAAAGGCATTTGGAGGATTCAGTTGCATATTTGCATTCCCTTATGTCACGCCATCTTCATCTTCGGACTCATCTTCAGACTCGTTTTCCTCACCTTCTTCTTCTTCCTCAGACTCGTCTTCTTCATCCTCTTCTTCGTCTTCGTTTTCCTCTTTTTCCTTCTTGCCTTTCTTACCTTTCTTTCCCTCCACAGGAATCAAGGGTTGGAGTTGGAAAAGCGAGCGGAATCCACCTCTTTCATCCAAAAGGGGAAAGACTTTCCAGATCATCCAGATAAAGGAAAATATCAAAAGCAGGATAGTAATGAGAAGCGTAAAGAAAATCACACGAAAGCGTGTGATAGACTCGCTAGCAATCACAATATCCCAAACATTGACAAGTCTTCTGTCTGCATCAAACGCTTGAAATTGAGGTTGAAACTCACTAAAGCGCGCGCGATCCCCAATAACTGTGACATTGTCAAAGCTAAGCCCCGTCACACTTCCGGTCACCAGTCGTTTGATTTTAGATTCCATCTGCACGTTCGGATCGTCAAGTACTCCGGAGTGTTTGACAAAAACAGAAGCTGTGATGTCTCCTCTAACTCTTCCGGGATTTAGCGGGTCGTCCTCGGGAAAGGAGAGCTGGACTTCTGCATCCAGTACACCATCCATCTTTCGGATAATGCTTGCGATCTGCTCGGCAAGACCTGCCTGGTGACGAATTCTCTCTGCCAGTTCCGAGGGGACAAGTCCTGTGTCGCTAAAGATGCCAAGCAAGCTCATTCCCCGTCTTCTGGGAAGTCCCGCGCGGTTGAGAAGGGCCATCGCTTCTGATGAATCTTGCGTAGGGACTGTAACATCCCACAAAGGGATTCTTTGCCCGCCAACGCCGCCGGCTTCTGCGCTTGGAACTTTTACGGCGTTTATCCCTCTTCCTTCTAAGAAGACAAGAATCTCATTGGCCTCTCTTTCTTCAAGTTGATTGACGATCGCTTTACGTGATTCGCAACTAGTTAGAATTGGAATGATAAAAGCAATAAAGAATAAATTTTTCAAGATGGGAGAAAAACGCTTCATACAGATGTCCATATTGGTATTAAATTGTATCCTAGCATAAGAATTAATTTTCCCAATACTTAATTTTGTGCTACCATTATTCACTTAAATATGAGGCATTTGACGTGAAATTGACGCGGTATCGAGAAGGAAGCTTATCTGAGCTTTTATCCATTGGCTTGCCATTGATGCTCTCTTCGCTCTCCATTATGTTGATGATCTTTGTCGACCGCTGGTTTCTCGCTCAATATTCGACCCGTGCGTTAAATGCGACAGTGAACTCCAGTACCTTGGGATGGGCTTTTGTATGCGGATGGCTAATGCTTGGGCAAATTTCCGAAGTGTTTGTCTCACAACATAATGGAGCTGATGAAAAAGACAAGCTCGGGTTGTTTGTGTGGCAGAATTTGTGGCTTGGAGTGTTGTCGTTTGCATTTTTTATCCCTTTGATTTTATGGGGAGTAGACTGGTTTTACCCGGGTGTGAATCAAACATACGAGCGCGAATATCTAAACGTCATTTTGATGTTCGGCCCGGTTTACTGCTTCTATGGCGCGCTTTCCGGTTTTTTTATCGGTCAGGGAAAGGCTGTGGTTGTGACGCTGTTTGCCGTTGCGGCGAATATAATTAATATTTTTTTAGATCGGATTCTTATCTTTGGCGTTGAGGGGTGGATTCCTTCAATGGGGGTTCAAGGGGCGGCTCTTGCAACTAATGTCGGAACAGTCTTTGAGGCGGTCGGACTGTTTATTCTTTTTTTGTCCAAGGAAAATCGGGACCGTTGCCGCACGTCCGATTACTCTTTACGCCTTCCGTATCTTATTAGGATTTTAAAGGTTGGGCTGCCTCGGGCAATTTTTGTCAGCATG
>SLOH01000082.1 GCA_007132595.1 Waddliaceae bacterium
AACCACCATCGACTTCTCTATTATTTTGAATACACTCCCAGTTGTTTGGTCCTTGGCCGTTTATATTATTTACCATTTTTTTTATTCCTTATAAAATTTTGGTCAATGATATCGATGTCGATCTTTTTTTTATATTCTTTTGGGATTTGATGAATAGTTTCAAGATTCCTTACAATAATCGATCTGATCTTCCCTACCCTTGACGAAATAGGTCCGATAGCTGCCAAAGGGGTGTGGACTCAAGTGCGTCTTGGTTTTGGAAAAGAGCGAGGATCTCTTTTGTTTTCTCTTGTGTAAATCTGGTGGTGAGGTTGTTTGCAAGCTTATCAAAGAGCTTAGGGATTGACTCATCGCGCCTGTTTTTGTGGCCGAGTGGGTAATGGATCTCAACAGGATCTAAAGCCGCATCTTCAAAATGGATGGTCAGGCAGTTGGCGATTGAGCGTTTATTCGGATCGTAATAGTCAGCAGTAAATGCCGGGTTTTCTGTTATGTGCATTTTTTCACGCAAAGTATCGATTCTAGAGTCTCTTGCGACTTTATCACTGTAATGGTCTGCATTAAGTTCACCGAACAGCAGCCCGATTGCCACCATGTATTGCAGGCAATGGTCTCGATCAGCAGGGTTGCTAAGAGGGCCTCTCTTGTCAATAATGCGGATGGCCGGCTCTTGGGTGAGTATTTCGATTTTTATGATGGAATCCAGGCGGTTTTTGACTTGAGGGTGGAGCTGAATGGCAGCTTCTATGGCGGTTTGGGCGTGGAACTCGGCGGGGTAGGAGATTTTGAATAGGATATTTTCGATGACGTAGCTACCCAGCGGCATTTCGAGTGTAAAGGGTTTGCTGTCAAAGAGTGCGTCGTAAAGTCCCCACTTTGGGGCTGTGAGGCAATTGGGGTATCCCATCTCTCCTTGCATAGCCATCAGCGCATGTTTAACGCCCCTTGAGGTGGCATCGCCGGCTGCCCAAGATTTTCGTGAGCCGGTAGACGAGCCGTGGCGATAGACGCGAAGCGAAGAGGTGTCGATCAAGGCGTTTGAGATGGCGCTGATCACTTGATTTTTATCTCCACCAAGAAGCTTTGTTGAGGCGGCGGCTGTTGCAATATTGACAAGTGCGACATGATCAAGACCGATGCGGTTGTAGCTATTTTGCATGGCGAGGCCGCCTTGTATTTCATAGGCGTAAATAATTGCGGTTAACAAGTCTCCGATATTTACCGCTTTTCCCTGTCGAGAGAGGAAGTCGGCAAGTGAGAAAAGGCCCCCAATATTGTCGGAAGGGTGCCCCCATTCTGCGGCAAGCCAAGTGTCGTTGAAGTCGAGCCAGCGGATCATTGTCCCAAGGGTAAAGGCTCCAGTGACCGGATCGAGGATGTCGGAGCGGCCGGGAATGCGGCACCCATTGGGGACGATGGTTCCGGGAACAACAGGGCCGAGCAGTTGCGTGCACTGCGGATATAAAAGGGAGAGGATCGCGCAGCCCAGACTGTCTGCAAGGCAAAGCGCCGCAGTCTCGTAGGCAGCCCGGCTCTTGCTGCTCGATGACAAGGTGTAATCGGCAATCTGCTCAAGAATTGGGTCAGTATTCATAATCTAAGTAGTCGTATAGTTCATCGCGCGTTTGCATTTGCCCAAGAAGGTGGGCGGTTTCCCCTTTTTCTTTAATTTCTCTCATCACCGTTTCTGCGGCTTTATTCATGGCTCTTGCGCAGGAGAGGGGATAGAGCGCAATGTCAATATTGGATTTTTTTAGATCGGCTAATGTGTAAAGAGGGGTTTGACCAAACTCGGTGAGGTTGGCAAGGATGGGGAGGTTGACCGCTTCTTTCACCTTTTCAAAGGAGTTAAGGTCGGGAAGAGCCTCCGGGAAAAAGATTTCTGCGCCCGCTTCTTTATAGGCGATTCCTCGTTTGATGACCCCGTCTATTCCCTCTAGGCTATAGGAGTCAGTCCTTGCAATGAGCACGATTTTATCATTTTTTGCCCGTTTGATGCGGTCTGTCATCTCTTCTATGGAGACAACCGTCTTCCCCGGAAGGTGTCCACAGCGCTTGACTTTTGTTTGATCTTCAATCTGTACGCCGGCAACCCCGATATCAATCATCGAGTGAATCGTTTCTTGAATTTGCCAACCTGTATCGATATCGACCATGAGCGGGAGGGTAACTCTTGAGGTGATGCGCATGGCATCTTCAAGAACATTTCCAAGTGTTGTTAAACCGACATCTGGAATTCCATGTGAATAGTTGGCAACGCCCGCTCCCGACAAGTAGAGCGCTGAGTACCCCATCCTTTGCGCCATTAGGGCTATATAGGGATTGATGACGCCGAGCAGCTGTAGCGGCTTTTCTTTTTTAAGAGCTAATCTTAATGCGTTTTGTGTCAATGTATGATCGCTTTTTCTTTTATACATACATTACTCGTCAATATATTTATTGAAAAGAGGTCTCCTTTCTTTTGATTTATTTCTTTTTTCACTAGAGTGAATGATAGATAAAGGAGTGTGATGAAGTACTTAAGTCATGAGATGAAAGGGGATGTCTCCATCCTGACAATTGAGAGGCAGGAGCATCTAAATGCGCTTTCTCGCGGGGTTCTTGAAGAGCTGCTGTACTTTCTAGAAGTTACGGCTAAGGAGCTTAAATTAAAAGTCCTTATCTTGACAGGGTCCGGTGCAAAAGTCTTTTCAGCCGGCGCTGATATCCAAGAACTCTATGCGATGAATAATGCTCAGGTCAATCATTTTTTAAACTTAGCCAATCGGGCGCTGGATCATTTGGAAAACCTTCCCTTTATCACAATAGCTGCAGTGAATGGATACGCTTTGGGTTTGGGACTTGAACTTGCACTTGCCTGTGACTTTATTTATGCAAGTGATGAGGCAGAGCTTGGATTTCCCGAGGTGGAGCTGGGTTTGATTCCCGGATGCGGCGGAACTCAGCGACTGCTAGATGCTGTCGGCATAAGACACGCAAAGGAGATGGTATTAAGCGGAAAGCGAATAAAAGCTAAAGCGGCGATGGAGAGGGGGCTTGTGAATCATATTTGCCCGGGCGATCTATTGATCGATGTGTGCGTCAATACGGCAAAGAAAATGTCTTCATACTCTCATGTGGCTCTAACGGCGGGAAAAACCGCAATTGGAAAAGGCTTTCACGTAGAAAGAACGGAATTTTTGCGCTGTTTTGATACCCCCGAAAGAAAAGGGGCGATGAAGGCTCTGGTAGAAAAAAATCAGCGGTGCAGCGCATGCGACTAGAAAATGTGACTGTTCTTGGAGCTGGCGGCAAAATGGGGCGGGGGATTGCGCTGCTGCTTTTGCAGCAAATGGCGATGCAAAGCGGCGCCTCTTATCTTCACTTAATCGACCTTGATGAATCGCAGTTGACCGCTTTAAGGCCGTATTTTCGCGAGCATTTACGCCGTTTTGCAGAGAAAAATATTATCCGGTTAAGAGAGCAATCGGACATGGTGTCTAACCAAGAGGTAATAGAGGAGTATATTGAGAGGGGGCTTGATCTAATCTATTTACACACACATCTAGACGCCTCTTTACACTCGACTCATATTTTCGAGGCAATTGTAGAGGACGTTGAGAAAAAGGCGAAGGTGTTGTCTTATATCAATAGGCAAAGCGTCGCTAGTCCCTTGTTTTTATCGAATACTTCATCAATTCCCATTCATCTATTAAATGAGAAGGCAGATCTTCACGGGCGCATTTTAGGTTTTCACTTTTACAACCCGCCGCCGGTTCAGTCACTTGTCGAACTTGTGACGCTTGAAGATGAAAAAATGCGGGAAGAAGGGGAAAAAATCGCGAAGTGTCTAGGAAAAGTCGTTGTGCGATCGAAGGATGTGGCGGGGTTTATCGGCAATGGCCACTTTATCCGCGAGCTTTCGTTTGCAAATGAAATGTTAAGCAAGCTTCCCGAAAAGATAGGACCGGCTGTCATTGATTATGTGACAAGAGAGTATTTGATCCGCCCGATGGGTCTTTTCGAGCTGCTTGACTTTGTTGGCTACGATGTTGCAAAGAGAATTTGCACGATCATGAATGATCAGCTGAGCGAAAACTTTAAGCTGCCTCCAAAATGGAATCGAGAAGAAGTAGAGGAACTGGAAGAGTTTCTAGGGCCACTTCCAGAAGGACACAAAACCGCTCGCGATGCAAGACACGGAATGGACTTCGAGAGTTATTTTAAGAATCTTTTTCATTCAAAGGAAAAGGGGGCAAAGCTTGCAGTGGACTTTTTGCTTGAGTCGAGGAAGATTGCGCTCAACCTCACGCTTCAGGGGGTGGCTGAGTCAATAGAGGATGTCAATACTGTACTTATGACTGGCTTTCATCATCTTTACGGGCCGGATAACCCGTGGATTCCAAAGGAGCGAAAATGAGAAAGGTGTATGTGGCAGCCGGCTATAATACGACGTATTTTGGCTCAGGACGAAAAGAATTTAATCCCAAACAACCGATGCCAAAATTTGAGAGCTACCTTAAAGAGACGGCGAAGGGAACACTGGATCTCACCAATTCTATCGCCATTGATGAAGGGATTATTGGGAGCTTTATGTCCGGGCGCTTTATCAATCAAGCGAATTTGCCCGGCTTTCTTCCCTTTATGGTGCCTCAGCTTCTGTATCAACCGTGTAGTGGAATTGAAGGCGCTTGTGGAACGGGTGGACGCTGTCTGGCAATGGCTGTGCGCTCTGTATTGTCGGGGCTTTCGGACTCAGTGTTTGTGGCAGCGTTTGAGATGCAAAATTCTTTAAAAGCGGTGTATGGCGCGGATGTTTTAGCCGGCGCCTCGTATTATAGTCGCGAAAGAAAGGAGGGGCACGCCTATTTTTTCCCCGGAATTTTTGCAAAGCGCGCAGGAGTCTACTATGAAAAATATGGATATGAAAATGCGCGATCTGCAATGGCATTTTGGTATGAGAAGATGATTCAAAATGCCAGGCGGAATCCCAAGGCGCAAGAGTATCATAATCAAACAAAGGATCTACTGGCCTGCGGAATGACAAAGCCGGATCCAACCGTTTTTTTGCCCCACCTCAATCGATTTGATTGCTCTAAAGTCACAGACGGAGCGTCTTCACTTTTGGTACTCTCTGAAGAGGGGCTGAAGAAATGCGGAATTGATAAATCAAAGGCAATAGAGATTGTGGCACTTGGCGAATCAGAAGGCGACATCACAAAGGAGCCGGCTGACTTGGGCAAATTTGATACGACGCAAGATGCAGTAAAAAAAGCGTTTCAAAAGGCCAAGATCACGAAAGACGATCTCTCTGTTTTAGAGCTCCACGACTGCTTTACCATCACGGCGCTTTTGGGCTTAGAAGCCATGGGATTTGCTGCACCTGGAGAAGCGCCCGACTTTCTTTTAGAGGGAGCGTTGCAAGCAAATATGTCCGGTGGTCTCATCGGATTTGGGCATCCGACAGGGGCAAGCGGCGTGCGCCAGATGGTCGATCTTTATGAGCAACTCACAGGGGTTGCTCCTAATCAAGCAGCGATCCAAAGCCCATTTGGAATGATGGTGAGTATGGGTGGCAATGATAAAACTGTCACTGCGATTGTCGTCAAAAAAACGATTTAAATCCACATTGCTTGATTTACTTGCTTTTTGACTTGAAAAATAACCTGTTGATGGGATAATATTTTTTTTTTTTTTTTGAAGGTAATAGAATGAAACCTACCTATAATCCTAGTCAAAGACGCAGAAGTAGAGAGCACGGGTTCCGTAAGAGAATGAGCACGTCTTCCGGGCGAAATATTATTAATAGACGTCGTCGACGTGGAAGAAAACAGCTCACACGAGTGTAAGTTTCCGAAATCTCATCGCATTCTAAAGCGCCATGAGTTTATCCGAAATTCAAAAGCAGGAGAATTTCTTCGAGGAAAATACCTGATGATTAATCGGGTAGTTCGAGGGGAGGATCCGTCCAGGCTTGGAATTACGGTGACGAAGCGCTTTGGAAAATCTCATGAACGCAATTATTTTAAACGGATTGTACGAGAAATATTTCGTACGAGTGCGGTTCCTTCAGGGCTAGATTTAGTTGTTCGTCCTCGACTTCTCGCCAAAGAAGCGAATTTTCATGACATCAAAGAGGAGTTTTACCAACTACTCGATATCGAGCCGATCAATTCCTAAATTGCACGCTTTGGCTGACAAGAATTATTCAGACTCTCCAGTAGAGGCTGCAAGATTAAAAAGATAATGAAAGAGCGATTTCCACCCACAGTTATTTGGCGACACCGAAAAGAGAACTTGAAAAAATGCTCTCTATCGGGGCTTGAAAACCGTCCGGATTTTGCGTTTTACTCCTATCCAACCGACGTGCTTCCTGATATGGAGGGGTATATCCTTCTCGACCTAGACGCCCCACCTCTTGTGAAGGAAGACCGCACACATGGTCTTTTTATTTTGGATGCAACGTGGCGGCATGCGGAAAAGATGATGAATCAAGTGCCAAATACAGATCGTTTTCTCAGACGCAGCATCCCGGCGCATTTTATTACGGCGTATCCTCGCAAGCAAGATGACTGCAGTGATCCCGATCGCGGTCTTGCCTCTATCGAAGCCATTTATATTGCCTATTGCCTGTTGGGGAGAGAGACAGATGGGCTACTTGACCATTACTACTGGAAAGAAAAGTTTTTAAATATTAATCCCTTTCATTGAGCTTTCTTAAATTGCACAAGACGCAGAGCGCCCGTCAGAAATACTAGAGAAGAAAATAGATAAGAGACGACATGAAATTGAGCCGGCAGTAGGATCATAATCGAGAAAAAGACGAAGGCTTCTCCTCTCTCAACCAAACCCGGGCTGTAGTGAAAACTTTTTTCCATGCTGTTTTGGGTGAAAATGCCGACGACAAGGAAAGTGGTGACGCAAAATAAGATACTTCCAAGCATGAATACGCAGTTTAAGCCCCGCTCGTCCGGGCAATAGAAATAAAGCCCAAGAACAACTGAAAATTCCACTACACGATCACTTGTAATATCAAGAGCTGCACCAAAAGGTGTTGTCTGATTTTTATCCCGGGCAACAGAGCCATCAAGCGTGTCAAAATATCCTGAGAGCATGAGCATGAGAAATGCGGATACTGAATATTTTACTGTAAGCAAAGGAAAAACAAGGATTCCGGTCAAAAGCGAAAGGTAGGTAAATATGACAGGGGAGAGACGCGAATAGATCGGTAGGCAAGGATCTACAACGATTTTCTGGTATATTGATCTTCCAAAACTGTCAATCATCTGGTTCCTTTGGGTGTTTTTTGAATTTTTTGAATATGACAGGAAGAATCGCAAGTATTCCCAGTCCGACTAGAGTGATTATGACATTGACGCTCATAATATCGCGAGCGGAAAATGTCTCTCCACTTTCTAAAATAAAGCCCAACCCCGATCCCACTTGGGTGTAAACGAAGGTGGCGGGTGCAATGCCGATTATTGTCGTCCATGTAAATGTAAAAATAGATACCCCGACACATGCGGGCGCGATGTTGACAAGCCAGAATGGAAAAAGGGGAACAAGTCGTAGAAACAGCAAGTAACTGACAGCATCTTCTTTGAAATTTGCTTCCATCTGATCCACATATCGGTTTACTCCTTTCCATGGAGACGTGCCAAACAGAAATCTTACGATTGAATAAATAATGACAGCTCCAATTGTCGCACCGACTATCGCATATATCGTGGAAAACGGCTGGGGAAACATAAATCCGCCAAGCAGCGTCACATAGATTGCTCCGGGAATGGAAAGGGTAACAACAAGAGTATAGAGCAAAATATAGAGCGCGGCCGCTCCTGCCGGGTGTGCCTCAGCTAGCTGTTTTAAATCCCTGTAGTTCTGCCTGAGTTGTGATAAGGCAAGATGTTCTGAAAATCCGAAATAATAGACCGCTAAAAGCAAGGAAGCAATGATGAGCAGGAGGAAAAGGCGTGCCACCTTCATTTTTATAAACCCTTTGAATCATTGATGAATTGAAGTCTCATTTGCGGAGATAGATTAATCCATCTTCATCTTTTTTCCTTTAAGTAGATCCATCTTCTCTTTAAACCGCTTGAAGGAACCTAAGATGAGCCTTGAGCCTCTCTGCCCGAAGAAATACCAAAAGAACCACTCGGATGTGACCACAAGGCGATTGCGAAAGCCAACCAGGTACATGACGTGGATGATCGACCAGAGAAACCATGCTTTGAATCCGACAATTTGCCTTCCCTTGACCCAGGCGACAGCGCGCGCTCTTCCGATTGTCGCCATTGAGCCGCGGTCATTATAGACAAAAGGCTTTCTTTTCTTTGGTAAGAGGCGACGTTTTATAATGTCTGCTACATACTTCCCTTCCTGCATGGCCACTTGCGCAAGACCGGGAAGTGGGGTGCCATCTTCTCCTTTAAGAGAGGCGGCATCGCCAACGACAAAGGTGTTTGGGTGGTCTTTAATCGAAAGGTCCGGCTCGACAATGACACGTCCTGCGCGGTCGAGTTCGGCGCCAATGGTTTTCAGCAGTGGAGAGGCGTGAACGCCGGCGGCCCAAAAGATATTCTCTGTCTCTAAAAACTGATCGCCATATTGCACGCCACTTGAGGTGATTTCTTGGACGCGAGTGTCTGTCAGGACCTTGACTCCCAGATCGACAAGGTACTCTCTTGCTTTCAAAGAGAGCGGCTCCGGGTACATTTTAAGAATATGAGAATTTCCTTCGATGAGGTAGATTTCTGTGTTATTCGTGTCGATGTGACGAAAATTTTTGAGCATTGTTTTGTGGGCGATTTCAGCAATGGCACCCGCTAGTTCCACTCCTGTGGGGCCTCCGCCCACAATAACGAAGCGAAGAAATTTTTGCGCCTCGTGCAAACTGTCGCACACTTCAGCTTTCTCAAAAGCTAAAAGAGTTTTTTCGCGTATATCGATCGCGTTGGAAAGTGTTTTGAGCCCAGGTGCATACGTGTGCCACTCATCATGGCCGAAATAGGAGTGGCTAGATCCGGGAGCAATGACTAAATAGTCGTACTTTAAATCGTTTCCGGTTGACAGTTGCACAGTTTTTGCGGCGGTGTCAATTGAAACAACTTCGTTCATGATGACGGTCGTGTTTAGTTGGTTTTTGAGGATTTCTCGTATGGGATAGGCAATGTCTCTTGGAGCAAGCGCCGCTGTTGCCACTTGATATAGAAGGGGTTGAAAGAGGTGATGGTTGCGTTTGTCGATTAACGTAATTTCAACTTGCGCGCGCTTAAGTTTTTTTGCAACATTAATGCCGGCAAATCCGCCGCCGATGATGATCACCTTCTCATACGCCATACTCCACACTCTCTAACAGTTGAGAGTTTAAGTCAATCCGCCGAAGAGACCAAAGGGTGAGGATTCTTTTGCTGAGTGATTGAGAATGACATGAGGAACCTCACCTTTCTCAAGCATCTCCTTCCACTCGATCGCTTTCTCCATAAAAGGGGTGAGATATGCTGCCACCTTATCTCCTGTAAGCTCTTCATATGGCATGAGTTTAAAGAGGATAAGCTGGCTCGTGTCTAGGCTATAACCAAAGGTTCCTTGCCGAGGATATGGAGCGGCGTTTGCTTTAAGAGCTTCTCGAAAGACATCTTCGCGGTATTTTCCTGGAGGGACCTCACCAAGAGATGCGGATATAAGAAGGGACTCTTCATCTTTTTCCTGTTCGATCTGGATCTCAAGGTTATTATTAAACTTGATCAAGCATGAGTTGTTTTCATCTGGCGTCAGTTTTTCGATTTCAAGCGCTTCAGATAATTCGTTTAAAAGAGTTTCGTAAAAATTAGCGGCCATTGTCTAGTCCTCCTCTACTTTATCCGTCTTGTCTAGTTCCGCTACTTTTTCCGTCTCGTCTAGTTCCTCTACCTCTTCATAATCATCGTCTAAATCTTCTAATTCCTCTAGTTCTTCATAGTCATCTTCGAGTTCCTCAAGCGCCTCGATAACAGATGAAAAGACTTGGTCGCGGTGCTGAAGATTTTTAAAGATTTGACTCATCGAAAGTTCGCGTACTGAGTCTCGAAATTGGGAGAAGGCGATGATTTTGCCTAGAACTTGGTCCTCAACTCCTAGCTGCTTGGCTTTTTGCATGACTTTGTCTGAAGAGGGGTAGCGTTCTTGTACAAGGGACATAAATTGCTTGGACAAACTTTCAAAGTTGAGTTGCTGGGGGGGAGTTTGGTTTGCTTTTTCAAACATTTTATTTACAAGACCCATTCTTCCTTTAAAAAACTTATACACTCCCAAAATTGCCTGTAGAGACCTTGTTTCCGTGATAAGCCTGTGCAGCTGTCCTCGGGGAATTGAAGGGCCTTTTGCCTTCATGTCCGAGCCAAGCGAGTGGAGAAGGAATTTCATTACTTTTTCGAGTTGTTTGAATTCGTAGTTTGATGAAAGTTCATCGAAAAGGGTGTTGGAGTCGCGGGGGTTTCCTGTGATGTCGCGATACATATCTCGTAAAGTTGTGGGAGTACCAAGTCCCTTGTCGGAGGCGGTTCTTGCCTGCTGACTGATGTTTCTACCGGCGATGATCTCACGTTCATTTTCGCTGTTGATTTCCTCTTTTATCTGCTTGATTGTTTCGTGAAGATCGCCTTTTGTCGTTTCCAGTAGAAATTCAAGGGCCTCATCTTGTAAAAACACATCATCGTAGAACTCTTTTAGCTTCGCAAGAATTTCTTCCTTCGAGTCGCCCGGTTTAATCTGCTCGCGCAGCAGTGTGAGTACTGCAGACTTTAACTCGGGGTTTCTGCGTTGAAATTGGCGGGCGGTGTCTTTGATCATTTTGATCGGCAATATCCGATCCTTTTTTGCATCTCCCTTGTGGGTTTTTGTCACAGTTTTTGCGCGCGCTTTGAGAGTTTTTGTTTTCCTAGGGACTTTACTGCGGAAGGCTGTTTGTGTGTTTGCAGTCTGCGCTCCGAGTTTAGATGCGGCTTGCTCCGCATGCAACTCTTTCATGGTGTCTTGGGCAACCTCTTTCATCGCCTCAAGTGTCTTTCTCCCATATCCGGGTTGACCGCCGATTGGTGTGCCCATAATTTATCCTCCCTTATGTTAGTTGGATACGGCCAAGTGGTTGAATGCGAATTTCAGGGACAACTTCTTGGTATGAGACCACAGCAATGTCCGGAAACTCCATTTCAATCAATTTGCGCATAAACCGTCGAACATCAATGTTTGTAAGCATCACAGGTGGCTGACCTCCGGGGGGAGGTGGAGCAATTGTGTTGCGAATTGAAGATAGAATCATTTGGACCGTGTCAGGATCCAGGGCTAGGTAAGATCCGGCGGACGTTTGCTTAATTGCTCCGCGGACCATATCTTCAATTTCAGAATCGACGATATATACGGACAGGACCGATTGTCCTTGTGAATATTTATAACTGATGTACCTCTTGAGCGAGGACCTCACATATTCGGTTAATAGAACGGTATCTTTTTCTGTTTGCGCCCATTCACTGAGCGCCTCTAGTATGGTTCTTAAATCTTTGACCGAGATTTGCTCTTGAATGAGGCGTTTAAAAATTTCAGTCATTTTCTGCAGTGGAATCAGACGCGTGACTTCTTTTACTAGGTCCGGAAAGGACTTCTCGATAAATTCGATCATCGATTTTACTTCCTGGATTCCAACAAACTCATTGGCGTACTGCCGGAAGAAGTATGAAAGATGAAGAATCATCACTTCTAGAGTGTTCCAGTACTTAATTCCCGCGCGATTGAGAAGCTCTTTATGCTTTTCCTCAACCCAAAGCGACGGCATTCCAAGGGCGTTTTTATACGCAGTGAAGGGGAGGTTGTAGCGCCTGAGGTTTTCTTCGCTTTCGTTAGTGAGAAGATATCCTTCAAGCACTTTCCCTCGAATGATTGGAACTTCGTTTAAGTGAATGGAATATTCATCCGGGTCGAGTATCGGTGAGTCAGTTCTCACATGCACGCCGGGAAAACGCACCCCTAGATCACTGTACAGCGCTTGGCGCATCCGAGGAACCATGATTTCAATAAAGCTTTGCGCTCTTGGATTTTTCTGCGCTTCAGTAATTTTTTTTTTTTTTTTGTATCCTGTTTCAATGATCACAGGCAAAGTGAGCGCGTAGCTATCAACCCCGCCGCCTGTAATCACTTGGTGTCCGGAAACTCCTGTTGAGACAGCAGAGGATTTCGACTCTCTATCCCTTCCACTGCTAGACCCCTCACCGTCACCTCCTTGCAATAGACCGGCTGCCAGTTTTTGCGCCTTGGTAGACCAAAGGGCGTATCCGATTAAGCCAAAAGCAGATGCGAGAATTAAGAAAGGCGGTTTAGGAAATCCGGGCAAAGCCGCAAGACCCATAAGGAAGCCGGCAGCGATCATCAAGGCTTTTGGCTGGCGAAGGATCTGGGTTGAAATTTCACGTCCGAGGTTCGTGTCTGTTTCACTTGTCACACGCGTGGTGACAATACCTGCTGTAATTGAAATAAGAAGAGCTGGGATCTGCGAGACTAAACCGTCACCAATTGATAAGAGTGAGTAGGTCTGTATCGCCTGGGCATACTCCATTTGGTTGATCGTGACCCCGATAATCAAACCACCGATCACGTTAATCAAAGTGATGACAATACCTGCAATGGCATCTCCTTTGACGAACTTCATCGCCCCGTCCATCGCCCCGTACAGTTGACTCTCTTTTTGAATCATCAATCTTTTTTCACGCGCTTGATTGGAGTCGATAATCCCCGCGCGCATGTCAGCGTCGATACTCATCTGTTTACCCGGCATTGCGTCCAAGGTAAAACGCGCAGCGACTTCAGCCACCCGCTCAGCACCCTTCGTAATAACGATAAATTGCACAAGGGTAATAATAAGGAAGATAATACCGCCGACAACGAAATTTCCGCCGACAACGAAATTTCCGAACTGGAAGATAATTTCACCCGCGTTCGCATTTAATAGAATCTGCCTGGTTGAGGCGATATTTGTTCCCAAGCGATATAGGGTTGTTATGAGAAGTAAAGAGGGGAAAATTGTCAGGTCAACAGCGCTTGGAATGTAAAGGGCAACCATGAGTAAGCAAACAGAAACTGAGAGGTTGATCGCAATAAAATAGTCAATGGCCGCCGGTGGAACGGGGATGATAATCATCGCCAAAATCAGCATGATTAGCATTGCCAGGACAAGGTCGCTTGATCGCGAAATATTGCCCATCGATCGTTCGCCGCCAAGTCTTGCCGTTATACCATCAAGAATGGCACGTATGAGATTCATTCTAGTCCTCTTTCATCACAGCTTCTAGCATTTCTTCATCATAACCTGTTTCCATTGAATTAATCCAGAGGAGGATTTCTGCCATCACTTGATAAGTATCCTCAGGCACGTACTCATAGACATCCCCCTCTTCCCATAACTTATGGGCAAGAGAGATATTTCGCACAATAGGAATGTCATGTTCTTTCGCAAGTTTGACAATTTCTTTGGCCAGCATCCCCTCTCCCATTGTTAGAATGTAGGGAGCGACATCAATTTCTCTATCATAGGCGACAGCAACGGCCAAGTGAACCGGGTTAGTTACAACAGCTTTTGCTTTTTGCATCCCTCCGGTTGGGCCTGAAGAGTAGGCGATCTCACGAGCAGTCTGCTTACGCTTCGACTTAATTTGCGGGTCTCCTTCGGTATTTTTATACTCTTGCTTGACCTCGAATTTTTCCATCATCATTTCTTTACCAAAATTGTACTTTTGGTACGCAAAGTCTAAGACTGCAACGAAAATAAAGAACACCCCAACCTTAATCACGACTTCTAAAAGGAAGTGGTAAAAAATCGCAAGTGAATCAATCATGTCTAAATGCACAGCATGCACTAAAACCGGCAAACTACTGTAGAGAACACCGTATATCAGGTAAGCTGCAACCGTTATTTTGAAGAGCGACTTGATTAATTCAACAAGTGTTTTTATTTTGAACTTATTTTTAAGGTTTTGAACGACGTTGAACTTTTTAATATCCGGTTTAAAGACTTCAACGGAAAAGACAGGGCCAATGGAGAGAAAATTGATCACAACCCCAACGCATGCGACGAGTACAAGGACCGGGATAGCTGTTGAAAAAATGACCATAATCGCTTCGCGAAACACAGTCGGAATGACCAAGTAGAGATCAGAGTGGGGAATCAGTGAGTATACATCGTTTAAAAATGCGCCTATGCGCTGATAAAACCAATTAGAGAGCATGAGAACAAGAGAAATCGATGTAATAAATGTAAAAGCGGAGGGCAAATCCTGAGATTTTGCCACTTGTCCTTTTTTTCTTGCATCTCTCAGTTTTTTGGGCGATGCTTTTTCGGTTTTTTCACCCATAAGTTAATCCTATCTTCATATTATTTTAAAATAAAGGAAATGAAATATAACACTATCTCCTACTACTAGTATACTTTACTAAATCACTGTGTGTCAAGTTTTTACTTTATTAATGAGTTCAGATCCAAATTTCTTGTTCAACGGTTCGGAAAGCGAGAGAGTTGGACGTTTAATTGGCTTTGGGTGTAAAGTATTACTCTGAATCAATAAAAGAGAAGGTTAAATGTCGAGTTTATCATGTGGAATTGTCGGGCTTCCCAATGTGGGGAAATCTACCATATTTAATGCAATTACAGCAAATCAGGCGCCTTCGTCTAATTATCCTTTTTGCACAATAGAGCCAAATGTCGGAACAGTCGAGGTCCCTGACCCAAGGCTTGAGGTGTTGTCAAAGATTTCAGGTAGCCAGAAAATTATTCATGCCCTTTTGGAAATTAGCGATATTGCCGGGCTTGTCGCCGGCGCTTCAAAAGGCGAGGGGTTAGGAAATAAGTTTTTGGCCAATATTCGCCAAACAGACGCAATTTTACATGTGGTCAGGTGTTTTGATTCCGATGATATCGTCCATGTTTCGGGAAAGGTGGATCCCGTTCGAGATATTGAAGTGATTGATCTTGAATTAATTTTAGCAGATCTGCAGATGGCCGAAAACAGCTTGATAAAAGTTGAGAAGCAGATTAAGGGAAATAAGCAGCTTGCTCAAGTCTTTGAAGTGTTGAAAAAGGTCAAAGAGGGGCTTAATGAGAATGAAAAAGTCCGAAATATGGGTTTGACCGAAGAGGAAAAAGAGCTTTTAGTCCCGTATCCTTTTTTAACGGCAAAAAAGGTCATGTATGTGGCTAATGTCGGCGATCCGGATAATTTAGAGGGTAACCGGTACCTAGCTGAAGTCAAAGCTCATGCGGAAAAGGAAAACGCACCGATTTTGACCCTTTCTGCAAAGTTGGAAGAGGAAATTGCTCAACTTCCGAAAGAAGATCAACAGGAGTTTTTGGAATCAATGGGGCTAAAGGAGTCAGGGCTCTCTCGCCTGATTCGCCGAGCCTTTGAGATGCTTGGACTCATTACCTTTTTGACGACAGGTGAGCAGGAAACAAGAGCGTGGCCGGTCACAAAAGGAGCGACAGCACCTCAAGCGGCTGGGAAGATTCACACTGATATTCAAAAAGGATTTATACGGGCTGAAGTTATTTCCTATGACGATATAGTGGAATACGGCGGGAGAGTAAAGGCAAAAGAAGCTGGAAAAATGCGGGCAGAAGGAAAAGAGTATATCGTAAAAGATGGCGATGTCATTTTGTTTTTACATAATTAATCTAATCTTAATGAACGTAAGCGATAACCCTTTTGAACACTAAAATGGGTTTCTGATGATTGCTGTAGCAGGTGCGGA
Organism: Waddliaceae bacterium; assembly: GCA_007132595.1. Lineage (GTDB taxonomy): Bacteria > Chlamydiota > Chlamydiia > Chlamydiales > SLOH01 > SLOH01. Next base: position 15,751 of record SLOH01000082.1, read on the forward strand.
AAGACAACTAGAGCTATTCACTGATGTACATTCAACGCAAACAAGAAAAATCCACCCTTTAACTTCCATACTGCAAAAAATTGGAAGCATTATCCGGCGGATTTGGCAATGGGTGAAGAGTTTCTTTTGCAAAGAGAGGGCAGCAGAAAGTATTTGCCAAGAGAACGCAAATCGGCCGCGGCGAATTTCTGTCCATCATCAAGCTTTGAGCGAAGATCTTGTTTTTTCTAACTACAGACACGCATGCCTTTCATTTTTAAGTACCTGTGATGGGGAGCTAAAGGAATATCATGAGGGGAATGAGGAGTTTGCAAACCAATCGAAAGACATCCTTGCTCAAGGTCTTGAAAGGCTCTACCACCTGATTACTCAATCAAGTACATCCGATATGATCGATTTAGTGATCAATCCTCTTAAAGGACGTGTAAGACATGAAGATGCGGTTTCATTTGGAAATAAAAACGAAGATGTTCAAAGGATTCAAGCGCTTCTTTTTCCTGATATTGGACTCGACCTAACCGTCTCAGGAGGTATTGGAAAAGTATTGCCATTCATACGCAGTTATAGAGAACCTGCTGCATTGAAGTCCATACTAGATGGCATTTATTTGGCTTCTGCAAAAAGCTATGCAATTCGTTTGCAAGACCATCTATATGTGACGAATATCCATGAATTTTCCAAAACCGTTCTTGATCTCTATCGCCTACGTCAAGAGAAGGAAAACTTAGATCAATTGCTTGAGGGAGTGGATGGTTTGATTGATGATTTCAAAAAGAACCTCATTCTTGTCGTTCAAAGGTCAGAATTTCGAGAGGGGGCAGAGAGGCTTGTCGGGGATTTAAAGCAATTTACTATTAACTATTTTCAAGAAAGAGGGGTAGATGCCACACAGTTGAAGGCGCCAATCAGTCGTTACGTGAGAGATCACTTTGCAAAAGGAGCTTTTTGGATCACTGAAAATCTTCAGCAGGTCAACTTTAACGACAACCTTCGAGAAATTATCGAAACTATAACTCAAGACCTAGAAACGAGGTCTAGTCGTTTAATCGATGAAATGGTGAACAAATTGACAGATCAATTTGCAACACATGCACCGAATTATTGGAAAGGCGATATTGAAGAGAAAACAGAGCGAATTTCCACTATTTTGAAGAGAGACTTAGAAATTGACTTTGAGTGGATTAGAGATCCGGAGAATGGGATTGAGTCAATTGAAGACTTTGAGGAATATCGAAGAGATGCAGTGAGGAATGAAGAGAAAAGAAAGGTTCGAGTTCTAGGGGCAGAGGAGCAGTCGCAAAGCGTGCGTGAAGTTGCTGAGCTTGCTCTTGACCTTTTGAATAGTAAGGATTTTGGGGATTGGGGCAGTCGTTTGTTAAGGTGGCGTAAAATCAGAGATTGGGTTGCAAAGGACCTTGCCGATAATATTTCGTATACGATAAGAGAGTACTACTCAGATGGCACCTTTATCATCGAATTACTTACAGATCTTTTCAATCATTTAGCAAATCCAGTCGAGCATAAGGAAGAAGATGGTGGAGTCTGTGCGGTAGAAAAGCTTTCGGGTGCTCTGATTGACTATATGGGAAATACTTTTGGTTATCACCGTTTGTTAGGTGGCCCACAGCAATTCTCAGCGGCGCTGCATCGACTCGAAGAAAGGTTGCTTGGTATTTCCGAGGATGCAGAAGAAGAAGTAAAGCAAACAGCGATTCGGGCAAACGAAACTTTAGTTGCGCGCGTTCAGGACGCATTTTTACAAGTTCTTGAGCGTACAGCATCGGAAAACCCTCAAGCGGCTTTGCTTGACGAAAGAGTAGCTTCCCTCTAGACAGAACCACTGTAATTACGAAAATATTGTCCCAACTTAAAAAAAAAAGCATATCCTCATTTAGACCTTTCTTCATCATTCCGATAAGTTGTGGTAATTACGCTGATTTAAGGAAGTAAAAAGGAGATCTACGCATATTCATCTAGTTTCAGTCTTAAATGCAGTAAGTGAACCGGCTGATAGGGTTGAATTTAAAATAATAGTTTAATATTACGAGTATTGCAATTTCATGATATTATTTATCT
>SLOH01000002.1 GCA_007132595.1 Waddliaceae bacterium
AAATCAACAAATCCTCATCGCATAGTTCATGTACTTTATTGTCCAAAGTGACAAACCGCTCGCCTGTTTGCGCGGATTGAATGTGAATCTCAGCTCCCTCTACAAGAGAGAAATCAAAGGCGTGGAGAGGTTGACCTGTCTCCATCATGACGTAGTTTGTGATATCGACAACATTGTTAATCGGTCTGATTCCCGATGCAAGAAGCTGCTTTTGCATCCACTCAGGTGATGAACCCAGCTTTAATCCTTCGATCATTCGAGCGGCATAACGCGGACACCGCTTGTGATCGTGTAAATGGACCGAGAGCATCGAATCGGTTGACTTTTCCTCTTCTTCTACTTGAACTTTCGGAATAGCAAGCGGAATATTCAGCGCTGCAGAAAGCTCTCTTGCAACCCCTATGATACTTGCGCAGTGAGCAAGATTCGGGGTTAAGGATACTTCGTAAAGCTTCTCAGAGTATAAATCATGGACATGGCTTCCGATCGAAATGTGATCGGTAAATTCCATGATACCATCCCAATCATCGGTCACCCCAAGTTCTTTTCCAGAGCAAAGCATTCCCTCCGAGACAACACCTCGAAGCTCTGCTCGTTTGATCTCAAAAGAAACCCCGGATTCATCGGTAAGATGGGACCCGACCGGAGCAAATGCAGATTTAATCCCGACTCGACAATTAGAAGCGCCGCAAACCACTTGATATGTTTTTGTTCCATCTGACACTTTAGCAATTCTTAACTGATCGGCATTCGGGTGTGGTTCAACCGCATCGACACGTACAACGATTACTCCATTAAAGGACGGTTTGACCGTCTCAATTGCATCGAGCTCAAGACCGGACATCGTCAGAGCTTTTCCGATCTGCGTCGATGAAAATGGTGTTAAATCAAGAAATTTTTGAAGCCAAGAGACAGGGATTTTCATAAAACTATCGTGTTGCCGTTTATAATGTAGTCCTTTTTAGGAAGGTCTGAAAAAGTCAAACTCAAACCTTGCGAGTTTCAAGCTCTATTCTAAAACCAAAATAATCAATGATTTAAGTAATTAATTACCGAAATTCATTAATGAACAGACTTTTTCAAAGGTTCCAAATATTTTTGCTTGGAAGAATAATCGATTTAGAAAAAAATGGCGAGGGGTTATTTAGCTGTAAAATGTGAGGATAGACTTTTTTAGTCCCTGCTGTATATTGTACCACTACCGGGGGTCTGTAAAATTTCCTTATTGCGAAATTTCGAAAAGAGAGTAGAGTGTCGAATCAGTTCTCATTTTTGTTTCAGTAATAAATTTTTAGATGCTTCAAAACTGCAAAAAAGGTGATCGCATGCAAGTTCAACCAACAACATCTTTCTATTCACATCAAATGGAAAAGCCGGAAGAGGAAAAAAAGCATTCAGCGCACATATTACAACGCTACCCTTCTAAAGAAAAACAACAAGACTTACGCTCGAAAAATATCAGGCCGATTTTCTCTTCTTACTGGTGCGGCGGGTATCGAGACGAAGGACAACCCATACACTTAAACCACATCCCAAACTACATTGACATCGTCCCTTTAGGGTTTGCCACGCTCGGAAAAGATTCAACGATTCACACAAATGAGTATCTCTTAAAGAACCAAGGGGAAAAAACACTTAAAAAGTGGATTCAGCAAGTGAAAAAAAACGGACAAAAGGTCTTAATCTCTATTGGAGAAACAGACTCCAACACTTTTGCTGATCCTAACCCTAAGATTCTTGCACAAAATGCGAAAAAACTCATGCATGAGTGGGATCTTGACGGCTTTGACTTTTATGCAGAAGGACGAGAACTTAGCGCGCTTAAAACAATCATCCCGGCCATGCGACTCGCTCTTGGAGACAAGGCGCTTCTCTCTTATACCTGCAGTGGCCGGACCCAGGAAGAGAAGGAAATCCTAAAAGCCATTCATTCCGATATCAATTGGGTACAGACAATGGCATATGAACTTGAGTTTGAAGAGACGACTGCCATGGCAGCGTACTATGCAGATATTGTCGGGAAAGAAAAAGTCCTCATCGGAGTAAAAGTTGGAATTAAGATCTGTTTTGATTCAACCCCGCTTGAGGATTGTCAAAAACTGGCTGAATGGGTACGTCAGGAGGGTTTTAAAGGTATGATGCTATTTTCTTTCGATGCAGACACAAAGTGTTACACAGGGCAAAAAGAGTGGAGCTGGGCTGGTGCTGTAGATGGTGGACTTGGCAGTAATCACGCGGCCGCTGAATTGTCGATTCCAATAAAAGAAAATCCCTTTAATAGCCATTCACTCTTGATCACAGGTCTGAATGAGGCAAAAGAGGAGCCGGAAGCCAATAAAGAGACAACCCCTATGGAAGTTGATTCGAGCACCTCGGAGCCGCAAAAAAGGAAAAATAATAGACTGTCCTCCCTTGCTTCTCGAATTGCACGCGGCTTTTCCAGGTGGTGTTGTTGTTGCAAATAGCTCTAATTATGTGGTACTATCGCTCATCCAAATTGGAGGAAATATGACAACTGAACGTACACTATCGATTATTAAACCCGACGCTGTCGGTAAAAATCATATTGGAGAGATCATCGCGCGATTTGAGAAAAATGGACTCAAAGTCGTCGCTGCAAAGATGATGCAACTTTCAAAAGAGAAAGCAGAAGGATTCTACGCAATCCACAAAGAGCGCCCGTTCTTTAACGATCTGGTCTCTTTCATGATTTCAGGCCCTGTTTTAGTGATGACCCTCGAAGGAGAAGACGCTGTTAAGCTGAACCGAGACATCATGGGTGCAACCAACCCGAAAGAAGCGGCTCCCGGAACTATCCGCGCCGACTTTGCCGAAGATATCGATGAAAATGCGGTCCATGGGTCCGATTCATCAGAAAACGCAAAAATAGAAATTGATTTCTTCTTTACAGACGAGGAAATCGTCGACAGAAAGCGCTAAGACGCCTTTCCTTTTCCCGAGCATACGCTCGGGAAACCATCTAAAACTCTGGTTGTTAAAGGAACCTCTGATAAACTCAGATTATTAAATTTAGACTGAATTTTTTCTGAAATTTGAAAAAACAATCGAACTTAACTACTTGATAGTTAAGTAAGTGCGTTTTTGTCGAATTTAGGGAAAAAGGCACTAAATTTAATAATCTGAGTTTATCAGGGGTTCCTAAAGGGTAAATCCTTCTCCAAGATACGTCTGTCTGGCAATGGGGCTTGAAATAAGCTCATTCACAGTTCCGGAAAGCAAAACTTTCCCCTCGCTTACAATATAGCTTCTTTCAACAATCGAAAAAATTTCGCGTGCATTATGGTCGGTAATTAAGATACTAATCCCCTTTTTTGAAAGGTGGCGGATCAGCCCTTTGACCTCTTCGATGGATATCGGATCGATATTAGCAAAAGGCTCGTCAAGCAACAGAAGGTTTGGAGTCGTAATGAGCGCTCTTGTAATTTCAAGCCGTCGCCTCTCCCCTCCGGAGAGAGCATACGCTTTTTTCTTTGCCAATTTTTCTAAATGCAGCTCGTGAAGCAGCTCTTCTAACTTAAGCGCGCGCATCTTTTTGTTAAGCGGCAATGTCTCAAGGATACAAAGAAGGTTTTCCTCAACTGTCAAATGGCGAAACACAGACGGTTCTTGGGCTAAATACCCCATCCCCATCCGCGCCCGAAGATGAATAGGCTTTGATGTTACGTCGACTCCGTGAAAAAAGACAGAGCCTCCGTCTGGACGAATGAGTCCGGCTGTCAGATAGAACGCCGTGGTTTTTCCCGCCCCATTAGGTCCGAGAAGCCCAACGATCTCTCCTACACCGACTTCGAAAGAAAGTTCATTGACAACCGGCCGATGGTTGTAGATTTTCACCAAGTCTTTTGTTTGTATGCAAATTTCTTTCATATGCCAAAATTCTTCTTTAATACATCCCATTCCGCCTCGATTAAGGTGAGGCGCGTTTTTCCTACTGTACGGATCGACTCTTTTTTCGTTATCGGATCAAGCTCCATATAGATCTCACGAGTGCTCATCTGCATATTATTCAGTCTATCATAAAAGAGGACTTTACCTCCCTTGTGAGCCGCAAATTTAACCGCTTGATTTGCTGGAGTAACCGTTGCAAAATCAGCGATCACATACTGATAGCCGGACTGATCTTCCACAGATTGCCCCCTAAGGTGGTGATGCACCTGAACATTGCCGGTAAGATCGATTTGCCGAACCTCTTGCCCTTGGTATGAAATATCTACCTTTTTTGCAGTTGCTGTTGCCAGGTGATCGCGATAAGCGACCTGATCATTTAAAGAGAGTAAAGAGGCTCTGCATGCAGCCGTATCTAATTTGATCTCTCCATCACAAAGCAACTCTTTTTCTAAATCCCCTTCCTCATCAACAGACGAGAAGTGCGTGCGCCCCTTTGCAAGCGCGTTTGTAAGGGTAGAATCGGGGCGTCCTTTAGAAAAAGAGAGCCACACCTTCCCATCGTTTTCAACCCCTAACCCGCTAAGGCTCTCAACTCTACATCCTTTTGGAAGTTCCACAGACTCTTCAAATACCCCTTCGCTCCACCTGGCAAGACTCGCTTTAACCGTCCATTCTCCTTGTTGCATTGTCACATTGTCGATAAAGTCGATTGCCTTAGAGCGGTATTCGATTCGATCAGCGCTAATTTGCTTACCCGCACTGATCAGCTCGCCATCAAAAGCGGTGAAATCCCATTTTCCATCGACAAGCTTCATCTCAAACTTTTTGGCAAAACCAAATCCATCGCCGTAAGTAAATGAAACATCCTCGGCAAAAAGCGCATTTTCTTTGTAATCCCATTTTGCCAAGTCCGCTTTGACGTAAATAGAGTGCGCGTGACACGGAATCTCGCAGCGCATTTTATGCAGCGTCTCAGTTAGCGAGGCGTTTGAATTGATAGCAATCGTTGATGTGTGAGCAAATAGGTGCGCTGTTTGATCGCCGATTACAAACACTTTGTGTAGATCATGGCGCCGATGTTCAATCGTCTTTTTTTTGAAATCTAACAGATCCTCCTTTCCCGAGAGAACAAGATCGCGATATTTTTTGAGATTGTCCTTTTGATATAGACG
>SLOH01000063.1 GCA_007132595.1 Waddliaceae bacterium
CGGATACACTTTTGATCGATCCATGACAAGTTTTAACGGATGATGATTGGGGAAGGGCACTGGCTGAGTGAGATCAACCACAAGTGGAGCGAATGTGGTCTTGCGAGAATTTCCTTGAACCAGATCAAACTGATCATAAATCATTCCCTTTCCCTCTTCATCTATATTTGTGTAATAGTGAGGAGCATGTTCGACCGGATAGACCTTTCGTCGATTATAGCGTCGATCGTGCAAAATCCAGATGACTCGATATCCAAGATTTTCATAGTCTCGATGGCGCGCGTGCACTTCTTCTGCTGAAATTGGAGAGCATTGCACTTCAAAAATGAGTTTTTCCGACTCCCATACAACATCCGCGATCCGATTAATTTCTGGAAAACGCCACTCTAAGCTGCAGGGAATCAAATCAAAAAGCCGCCATTGCACTTGAAGATGCTCGATGCTCTTATTGTTTTGCCGACAATCTTCGACCGGATGTTTATGATAAAAATGCGCGCGCCTGACGCTCCCCTCGCGCAAACGCAGCTGCCCGCTGCATTCGGGACAGTGGTAATCGACGTGTCGTCTTGCATGCTCAACAAGCACATGATTTCCGTTTTGATCGAGAGCAAACAGTTGCATAGTTTAAAAATTCTAGCAGGAATATTTTTTATAGGCTTGAATAAAAAAACAATCGGAACCTCCGAATAACTCTGGTTCAATTGAATTTTGGATGGATTTTTTCTAAAATTCGAAAAAACAATCGAGCTTAAGCTTTGAAGCTTAAGCGAGTGCGTTTTTGTCGAATTTCAGTAAAAAGACGAGAAAATTTAACAACCTGAGTGATTTGGAGGTTCCAATCATGTGATTCCTTGACAAAAAACAGCAAGAAGAATGAAAATTGATCTGTTATGGCAAAATCAAAAGCTTCCTTCCTTGACCAGCATCAGCAAAAAATAGACGAAGTGATTTCTCTTGCAAAAGAGCAGGGGTATATTACTTACGAAGAAATCAACGACATCATCCCACTGACGGTTGATTCCGCTGAGCAGATCGATCAGCTCCTAATGTATTTAACCGGTTTGGACATCCAAATCTTAAATCAAAGCGAAGTTGAAAAGCAGCGAGAGCGCAAGAAAGAAGCAAAGGAGATGGAAACGCTGACCCGAAGATCGGAAGGTGTTCCTGATGATCCGGTCCGCATGTACCTCAAAGAGATGGGGTCGGTTCCCCTTCTCACCCGGGAAGAGGAAGTCGAGATTTCTAAGCGCATTGAAAAAGCGCAAATGCAGATCGAAAAGATTATCCTCCGCTTTAGATACTCTTTGACAGAAGCCATTGCCGTTTCCAAATACTTAATGGAAGAGAAAGAGCGCTTTGATAAGTGCATTGCGGAAAAAGAGATCACAAATAAAACCGCCTTTATGAAAAAGGTACCCAGACTCTTCCAGCTTCTTCAAGAAGAGAACAACACCTTTAACGAACTTCTTATTGAGTTGCACGAGCCCAAGCTCCCCAAAAATAAAGAGCGACAGGTCGCAAACGACATCGAAAAGTGCCGCATTCGCTACCAGGCCTACATGCGTCAGATGCATTTTCGCCAAAATATCATCGATGATTTTGGCGAAGTGATTATGAACGCCTATGAGAGGTTCCTTGAGCTAGAAAAGGAAATCGAAGAACTCGCACCAAGAGCTGATCACAACCGAATCGCCTCGCAAAAGTTTGCTGCCGCAAAGCGAAAGCTCAATAGAAACGAACTGGCTGCCGGCAGATCCCTTGCTGAATTTAAAAAAGACATCCGCATGCTGCAACGCTGGATGGATAAGAGCATGGAAGCGAAGCGAGAAATGGTCGAGTCGAACCTGCGACTTGTGATCTCCATTGCAAAAAAATACACCAACCGCGGCCTCTCCTTCCTCGACTTGATTCAAGAAGGCAATATGGGCCTAATGAAGGCAGTGGAAAAGTTTGAATACCGCAGGGGCTACAAATTTTCTACATACGCCACTTGGTGGATTCGTCAAGCAGTCACCCGCGCGATTGCCGACCAGGCGCGCACGATCCGCATCCCTGTCCATATGATTGAGACAATCAATAAAGTGCTTCGCGGCGCGAAAAAGCTGATGATGGAGACCGGCCGTGAGCCGACTCCCGAAGAGCTTGCTGAAGAAGTCGGGATTACACCCGAACGCGTCCGTGAAATCTATAAAATTGCCCAGCACCCAATCTCACTTCAAGCGGAAGTTGGAGATGGCGGAGAAAGCCAATTTGGAGACTTCCTCGAAGATACCGGAGCCGATTCCCCGGCTGACTCAACCGGCTACTCGATCCTACGGGATAAAATGGGAGAAGTGCTCAGCACGCTCACAGAGCGAGAACGAAAGGTCTTAATCGAACGTTTCGGTCTAAGAGACGGAAAACCCAAAACTCTTGAAGAAGTCGGTCTACAATTTAGCGTCACTCGTGAGAGAATTCGCCAGATTGAAGCCAAAGCCTTGCGCAAAATGCGTCACCCAACAAGGGAAAAACAGCTGCGCGCATTCCTTGAAACCCCTATGGGTCAATAAAGACTACTCTCTTATCTGGAAAAGATTGTTAGGACGCATTAGAATCATTCCATGCAATTCACGGATGAAACAATGACAACCGAGCTTCTCGACTTTGAAGGACCTCTTACCCACCTCCTGCCGAATTACGAGCCGAGAGAAGAGCAAAAAGAGATGCTCGAAACTGTGCAAAACGCCTATATCAATAGCGAAATTGCACTGATTGAAGCCGGAACCGGCATCGGAAAATCGATTGCGTATCTCATACCCGCTCTAAAATGGGCCCTAGAGACAAGTGAGCGCACCGTCATTTCGACACACACCATTGCCCTGCAGCAACAACTTCTGAACAAAGACCTCCCGACTCTGAGTCAAGCGCTTAACTGCGACCTAAAAGCCGTGCTTGTGAAAGGCATGTCCAACTACGTTTGCCTTCGAAAGCTAGAAGAGTCGAGGCATGAATCACTTCTCCTACCGGAAGAGGAAAAAAACCAATTTGAAAAAATCGAAGCTTGGGCTCAGCATACATCTGATGGCTCACGTGCCCACCTCTCCTTCATTCCCACAAGTAAAGTGTGGGAAAGCGTATGCGCAGAAGCTGACACCTGCACCTTTCGCAAATGTCCCCACTTCGACCACTGCCACTTGATGAAAGCAAGAGAAAACGCAAAGAGCGCAAAACTCATCATCGTCAACCACTCGCTTCTGATGGCCGATCTTGCCATCCGTCTGACAGACGAAAACTACACGGAACACGCCCTTCTTCCCCCCTACAAACATCTCATTATCGACGAGGCGCATCACCTCGAAGAGGTCGCAACTAAAAGCTTTGCCAGAAAGGCCGGGGAAATCCAGATGCGCCGCACCCTGCTGCGGGTCGGTTCTGACAGAGCCGGCAAACTCTCTCTTGTGAGCGATCAACTCACCCGCCTCAAAAAGAAGCTCCCCCCTGAACTCCTTGCACTTCGCAATGACCTTCTTGTGGACATCGCAAACGCCTTTGCCGCCTATCATACGCTGCTCGATGACCTAGAGAGAGAAGATAAAGTGCGTATCCAAGCCTCCCTGCAGTCTCATCCGATTTGGAAAGAAGAGGTGGTTCCCATGACCTCTCAGCTTCACTCGCAGATGAACAAATTTCAAGCGGCCATGCACAACTACGAGCAAGAGCTTCAAACGATCGACTCGGAAAATTTCAGAGAAAAGACAGCCGGCCCTCGAAAAGAGATTGCCGCCATGGTCACAAGACTGCAAGATGCGGTCTCGCTTCTTCAGTATCTTGCAACCAATCCCCCCGACCCGGAAAAAGTCCCGTGGATTGAAAGGCGCACATTTAAAAAATCCCAAGCCATTGACCTGTTTGAGGCTGAACTTGACGTCTCCAAGCTCCTTTCAAAGGCACTCTTTGAACCCTTTTCAAGTCTTGTTCTCTGCAGCGCCACTTTAACCTCAAACAACAAGTTCAATTTTTTTCGCAAACAGACAGGGCTTGACCTCATCGAAAAACCGATCACTGAAAAGATTTTCTCATCCCCATTCGATTATGAAACCCAAGGCATGTTTCTCATACCAAATGATATCCCCTTGCCAAGCGATCCCTCTTTCCTCTCTGATGCCAACGCCTTGATCCTTAAAGCGATTCTAGCTGCCAAAACCGGCACCTTCATTCTCTTCACCTCCTACTCGATGCTGACCAAAACCTTTCACGCGCTACAAAAGCCCCTATCCCAAGCGGGTTTTAATCTTCTCAAGCAAGGCGATAGCAATAGGAACGAGCTTTTAAGCGACTTCCGCAATCAAAAAAACTCCGTTCTCTTCGGCACGGACTCCTTTTGGGAAGGCGTCGATGTTGCAGGCGATGCCCTTGAGCTTGTCATTATTACTAAACTGCCCTTCCGCGTCCCCACCGAACCGCTTGTCCAAGCGCGCTCGGAATTGATTGAGCAGCAAGGCGGCTCTCCCTTTTTCGACTACTCGCTTCCTCAAGCCATCGTCAAGTTTAAGCAGGGCGCCGGCAGGCTCATTCGCAACAAAAGGGACTACGGCTTTGTTCTTTGCCTCGACTCCCGAATCTTGCAAAAAAATTACGGCAAACAGTTTCTAAAAAGCCTCCCCCCCTTCAAGCAAGTCTCCACCCCCTCTGAGGAGATTGTGAAACAGATCCAACAATTTAAAAGGAGAAGATAGAGATGCGTATCGGAATGATTCATTTTTCAGGACGAGGATTTCCCCCAGACATACGGATCGAAAAAGAAGCTCTTGCCCTCATTGCTGCTGGTCATGAAGTCTTTGTATTCACCCAAAAATCAGAAGGCCACACGCTTGAATATGAAAAACTGAAAGGCATACACATTGTTCGGGTTGACGCTCCAAACGAAAACATATTTACCAAGTTAAAAAGAAAGTTCCTCTTCAGACAGGCTTATTATTCATTGCAAATCGAGTCTTTCATACAAAAGTATAAACCAGATGCCCTCCATGTTCATGACTTTCCGTTTGTACCACTATCTCTAAAAGCAGCAAAAAAACATAA
>SLOH01000141.1 GCA_007132595.1 Waddliaceae bacterium
AGAAAAATACATTTTCTCACGATGACAATTATTTAGGCGCTGGCGCATACGAGCACCATATTCCGGCGATTTGCGATGCGATCGGGAGTCGTTCTGAGTTTTTAACCGCCTATACTCCTTATCAAGCAGAAGCATCACAAGGACTGCTGCAAACAATTTTTGAGTTTCAAACAGCAGTTTGCGCCTTAACCGGAATGGATGTGGCCAATGCCTCCGTTTATGACGGCGCCTCGGCAAGTGCAGAAGCTTTAATGATGGCACTTCGCCTTCATCGCGGGAAACGAAAAACGATTCTTATCTGCGAGCCAATTCATCCGCACTACAGGAAAGTGATCGATCAATACTTAGAAAATCACGACGTTACCCTTAAGACATTTTCTTCAAAAGAGGACCTTGATGAAACTGTCGCCGCTCTTTTTGTCTCATATCCGAACTTTCATGGGGTGATGGGCGATTTTTCCTCACTATTTCAAGAGGCAAGAAATAAAGGCATTCTCAATATTGTCTTAGCAAATCCCCTGATTTACGGCCTCTTTCCTTCGGCAAAAGAGTTGGGAGCAGACATTGCAGTGGGAGATCTCCAACCGTTTGGATTGCCGATGCGCTTTGGCGGTCCTTTTGTCGGGTATATGGCCGCGCGCAAGGAACACGTCAGGCAACTTCCGGGGCGGATTGTCGGAAGAACAGAAGATGAAGATGGCCGCACCGGCTATGTGCTTACAATGCAAGCAAGGGAGCAGCACATTCGACGGGAAAAGGCAACATCAAACATCTGCACGAACCAAGCACATGCCGCTCTTCTAAGCTTAATTGCCATTCTCTGGTACGGAAAAGAAGGAATGAGGGAACTTGCACTTGCCAATTACAGACGCGCCGCTTATCTGAAAGAGGGTTTAAAGAAGATTTCCGGCATCACTGTTTCTGAAGAGAATCACTTTAATGAATTTGTTGTTCGCTTTGATCGGGATGTTATGGATTATTTTCGAAAAAATCACATTCAACCGGGTCTGCCTTTGGAAAAAAACAGCCTTCTTGTTGCCGTGACAGAAACAAAATCAAAAGAGCAATTAGACCGCTATTTAAAGGTCGCAGCTGAGGCAATGCAATGAGTCAAACAATTTTTGAAAAGTCTCAAAAAGGACAAAAAGCGTTTAGCATTCCTTTCCATCACGCGGCATTTGAAAAATTTTCCCCGACAATTCCCACTCGGAAAGAGGAGATCTTGCTCCCGGAGATTTCAGAGCTTGATCTGTTGCGCCATTTTATCCCTCTTTCCCAAAAAAATATGGGCATTGACACGCACTTTTATCCTCTTGGAAGCTGCACAATGAAGTTGAACCCCCGCGTGAATGAACAAGCCGCAAGCTTGCTTGAGTTCTGTCAATCCCATCCTCTTGCTCCGGATGACAGTGTTCAGGGAAATTTACAATTGATTGATGAGCTGACGCAGTTATTATGTTCAATTTGCGGAATGCACTCAGGCACGTTGCTTCCCAATGCAGGAGCCCAAGGAGAGCTTGTCGGCCTTAAAATGATTGCCGCGTATCATCGGAAGAGAGCCGAACTTGAAAGGGTGGAAATTTTAATCCCGGACTCAGCCCATGGAACTAATCCGGCAACAGTGACGATGTCTGGGATGAAAACAGTCCCTCTGAAGTCGTGCCCCTCCGGAGACATTGATCTTGAGGATTTGAAGTCTAAGCTTTCGAATCGGACTGCCGGTCTGATGCTAACTAATCCAAATACCTTAGGCGTCTTCAGCGCAAAAATTTTAGAGATTACAAGACTTGTCCATGAAAGCGGCGGACTTTTGTATTATGACGGCGCCAACCTTAACCCGCTTCTTGGAGTTGTTAAGATCGGAGAAATGGGTTTTGATGTCATGCATATTAACCTGCATAAAACCTTCTCTACCCCCCATGGCGGAGGCGGACCTGGCTCTGGACCTGTTCTTTGCTGTCAACGCCTCGATCCCTTTCTTCCCGTCCCGCGAGTATTGAAAAAAGAGGGTCGCTACTACGTGACAGATGATTTTGAAGATAGCATCGGAGGTATTGCCTCTTTCCACGGAAACTTTGGAATTTATCTGCGCGCCTATCTCTATATTAAACTACATGGAATGTATGGCCTACGGAAAGTCGCTGAGATGGCAACATTGAATGCTAATTACTTGAAGAAAAAAATCGAACCCCTCTTTACGATCCCGTATTCACAGCCGTGTTTTCACGAGTTTGTCGTCCAAGCCGACCGCTACCTAGGCCAAGGCGTGCGGGCGCTCGATATCGCCAAACGCTTGCTTGACTATGGTGTTCACGCTCCAACGGTGTATTTCCCTCTGATCATCAAGGAGTGCCTCTTAATTGAGCCGACGGAAACAGAATCAAAAGCAACGCTCGATCGATTTATTGAAATTCTTGAAAAAATTGTGGAAGAAATTCAAACAGATATCGATCTCGTTCTTCGCGCGCCCCATACCTATTCGGTTTCCCGACTGAATGAAGTAAAGGCCGCTAAACATCCCATTTTGACCGCTAAGGACATCTCTTAAGCTGCCTCTGAAACCGTTTGTTTCGCTTCCAGAGGCCTTTTCTTTATCTGTGGCTCATTCTTTTCAGCACCGGATTCATTGCAAAGCTGACCAGGGCAAAAAAGAATAGGCCCGTAGTCAGGATGAAGAAAATTGTCGTTTCACCAAGAGAATCCAACGTTAGACTGACAAACTCTCCCCCTAAAAATGTGCCGAGACCAATTCCTGCAAGCATCAACCCCATCATCCGCGTGACATAAGGTCTTGGCGAAAGCGTTGTAACTGCCGCCCAGGAGATAGGAATAAAGCATAGCTCTCCAAGCGTGGTGAGAAACTGCATAATCACAATCCAAATCCAATGCGGCGAGATTTCAGGGCGCATTGACTTATATCCGATCAAACCAAACGCAAGAGCGAGCAGGAGAAAGCCTATCCCCATTTTGACTCCGAGAAAAGGGTCGAGATTTCTTCTCCCTAGGTAGGCCCAGAGAAGTGAAAGAAGAGGAGCAAAAAAGATAATAAAAAATGGATTGAGACTCGCAAGCCAGAGTGTCGGTATGGTCCAACCTAAAAACTGACGGTCCACATGGTCGCGAATAAAAAGAGAGAGCATGCCGGTTTGTTCCCAGGCAATAAAAAAGAAGATCGTCATAAAAAAGAGGTATACCACAACGAGGAGCTGACTCTTTTCTTTTGCGGTTAAAGGAACCGGCTGATGATTTACAGTTTTGACTTGCGGCTTTTTCCCCACATCACCTAAATAACGATCCTGCCCCCACCAAAGGGTGAAAAGAGCGATTAGCATTCCGATCCCGGCGATCGAAAAACCGACATCATAACTATAATTTTCCATTAGCCAGCCGCTGACAATCCCCCCGATAAATGCACCGACATTAATGCCTGTATAGAAAATTAGATAGGCACTATCGCGTTGGCTCTCATCGGCGTCGTCATACAGTTCCCCTAAAATCGAGGTGAGGCACGGCTTAAAAAACCCATTTCCAATCGAAACTAAAGCTAGAGCTGTAAAAAACATTGGCAGGGCGTTAAATGCCATGCAAAAGTGGCCGACAGCCATGAGAACAGCACCGATCATAGCCGAGCGCCTCTGACCCAAAAATCGATCGGCAAAGTACCCACCAACCACAGGTAAAAGATAGGCCATTGCAAGGTAGTTATTCATCAGGAGAAGCGCATCGCATCTATCCCAAGCAAGCCCTCCGTCCATTACTCTTGCGGTAAGGTAAAGTGGAAGTAGCGCACGAAGAGAGTAGAAGCTAAAACGCTCCCACATTTCAGTCATAAAAAGAAGCTTAAGTCCTTTTCCGTGTTTGAGTATCATTTTTTTTCTTTTGTGTTACTTAGTAGAGATTATTTTCCGGATCGATTGGAATCCATATATAGAGAGAGATTTCCCAGCTCCTCCTCGATGTTCAGGAGGCGGTTGTATTTGGCTATGCGGTCTGTTCGTGAAAGAGAACCTGTTTTAATCTGCCCTGAATTGGCTCCTACACTTAAGTCGGCAATGAAAGTGTCTCCTGTCTCCCCGGAGCGGTGAGAGATGACAGTTGTGTATGCCCTTGTCTTTGCCAATTCGATCGTTTCTAAAGTTTCCGTGAGCGTTCCGATTTGGTTGAGTTTAATCAGGATAGAATTTGCAATTCCTTCCTTAATTCCTCGATTCAGTCTTTTCGGATTTGTGACAAAAATATCATCGCCCACAATCTGTACACGAGAAGCAAGCTTTTCGGTTAACGCTTTCCACCCCTTCCAATCTTCTTCGTCCAGAGGATCTTCGAGGGAGTCAATCGGATATCGATCGATTAATGATGAAAGGTAATCGATCTGCTCACCCGATGTGCGGCGCTCCTTTTGTTGAATATACAAACCGCTCTCGTAAAACTCCGAAGCGGCGCAATCTAAGGCAAGCGTCACATCAGATCCGGGCTTTAACTTTGCCTTTTCTATTGCAAAGAGAATAAGGTCAAGCGCCTCTTCATTAGATTTTAGGTTAGGGGCAAAGCCGCCTTCATCTCCGACAGCCGTGATCTGCTTCTTTTCTTTCAGGATCGATTTGAGATGGTGGAAGATTTCAGAGCCCCAGCGAAGCGCTTCTTTAAAACTGGAAGCTCCGACCGGACGAATCATAAATTCCTGAAAATCCAGTAAGTTATCCGCATGGGCGCCGCCATTAATAATATTCATCATCGGACACGGCAACACGTGGGTGTATGTGCCACCGATGTAGCGGTATAAAGGGATACGCGCAGTTGCCGCACCAGCTCTTGCCAAAGCAAGCGAACATGCGAGAATCGCGTTTGCACCAAAATGCTCTTTATTCTCAGTTCCATCGGCTGCAATCATCTGAAGGTCAAGGTCCATCTGATCAAAAACCGACTGTCCGACGAGGATTTCGCGAAGGGGACCGTTGACTTGATCAACAGCATTTTGGACTCCTTTTCCAAAA
>SLOH01000025.1 GCA_007132595.1 Waddliaceae bacterium
CAAAGTTGATTGTAAAAGAGTACCTTAAGCCATTTAAACAAGCCAAAGTCGACACATTGATTCTTGGCTGCACGCACTACCCATTTCTAAAGGATCTCATTCGCATGGAAATGGGAGAAGAAGTGACTCTTTGTGACTCCGGAGAGGGGTGTGCCAATGCTCTTGCCCAGCTTTTTCAGCAGTCACAAAGCGCAAACGGGCATGTCCAATACTTTGTCTCAGATGATCCTGAAAGCTTTTCAAGGCTTGCCAGTCGCTTGATCGCGCCGATTGAGGATGAAGTCTTACTTTCAAGCAGCATCGTTTCTTAAGAAGAGACATATCGCTGAATGCGTGTTAAGTGACCGCGCAGCTCAAGGCATGAGATTGTGCGCTTTTCTATTTCTACGAAGATTTCAGGGTCGTGCCGGTTGAGCTTTTCAGCCTCTTCGGGATTGTTTTTTAGCCAATGATTGAGATGCAATCCTTTCTCAAACATCGATATAAATAGTTTAAAAATCTCACGTCTTGCATATAACAAATGTTCACTGTCGGACTCTTTTGCTGCATTCTCAAAGAGAATCGCTTGATTTTTTGGGTGCATGAGCTCCATTGGTTTATCCAAGTATGGAAAAAATGTATTCCCAAATATCATGTGCATCATAGAGGCGATCACCGCATAGAGATCAGATTCGGGCGAGATATACCCATAACTTCTTGCTGTACTCCAACGCGAGTAGTACTTATGTTTCATGTTTTTATTGTACTGAATTTTCTCTGCTAGATCACAATCTCCAAGATATACTGAGCCATCGTATCTCAAAAAGATATTATCCATTTTCACATCATTATGGGTCCATCCTCTACGGTGCCAATGTCTTAAGGTGTCTAAAACTTGGATAAAGAAATCGATTTTTTTATCCAGCGGAAGATCTTTGCCACGACCTGTGAGGTAAATATCTAAAACATCCGGAAAATACTCTCGAGTCGTTTCCAGAAGGAGATGATTTCCTATACGAGATATTGTTTTAATATTTGGCCAGTAGAAGGGCTTCACACTGCCGTAGATCCTCTTCTCAATTTTTACTCCTCGCATCACATAATCTAATACGCAGGACTCATTTTTCGGCCGAATACTCTTTGTTAGTACAGATAAACCCCCTATAAATTCGTTGGTTTTAAAGTTAACATGCAAAGAGAATGCCGGGTAGACGCTCTTGTAAAACCCGGAGCCAAGCAATTGACTTTCGAATATAAGTTGAACTCTACAAACTGTATTAGCCGAGCGTAAAAGATCGATTCGAAACGGCAGGCGAACGGCTGTTTTTTTGATGTACTTGGACTTTGTACCCGATTGAACATATAGTGGAACTGTATTTGAAGGGTAGGAGGTGCGCAGCTGATTTGATCGATAAAAGCGTTTAATAACTTTATATGTTGAGTGTATCACACACATGAGGCGGGCTGGACAATCAAGAGTCATACGCGCTTTGTACCCATTCTTGAATTTTTGTGTGAGAAGGGGGGGATGTGA
Organism: Waddliaceae bacterium; assembly: GCA_007132595.1. Classification (GTDB taxonomy): domain Bacteria; phylum Chlamydiota; class Chlamydiia; order Chlamydiales; family SLOH01; genus SLOH01. The sequence goes on from SLOH01000025.1 coordinate 1,514, forward strand.
GCTGCTGCGTTGAAGGAAAACGGGATTTGTCATTTTTAAAATATTTTTGTGGTTACAGATGCGTACTTTAATAGCGAGTACATGATTTTTAATGGATTTTGTTGCCTTAAGTGGATTTTTAGCTCGTTTCTTGCAGATAATAGACGGAATTGATGCGGCATTTGCCGGCGCTTTTGACTCCAACCCCGACAATGGTAGGCGAGGAGTGAGGGGACGAAGTGCAGCGCCCATCCTTTCGCTTGAAGGCGAAGAGAAAGGTCGATATCTTCCTTATACATATAGAAACTCTCGTCCATGACTTGGCTGTTTTTCATCGCATCGACAAGCGCATCTTTTCTGCAAAACATGACAGCTGCGCATATGGCCGGCACTTTTTCGTTTTGATCAAAGCGGCTCTTATCATACCTCTCGCCTTGTCCGCGATCATACCACTTGCCGTACCATTTTTGAAAAATTCCGGTCGAGTCGTAGAGCTCAGTTGAGTGGTCTTTTTCGATATCGTAGCCTAAAACAGTTCCCGTCAACGCGCCGCAATCGGGATGCTGCTCCATATAGCTTTCTGCATTTTCTAAGAACGAGGGGGCGAGAAACGCATCGGGATTTAAAAATAGGATGTACTTGACTTCATCATCGACAAGCTTGAGTGCGAGGTTGTTTCCTTTTGCAAAGCCGATATCCCTGCCTTCTTTGTGAATGGTTGCTTGAAGCGAGTCTAAATAGCTTGGATTGGATGATCCGCTATCGACAATAATCAGCTGTTTGGGTGGGGTGGTCTGCCTTTCAATGCATTCGACCATTTTTTTAATATGAATCTCGCTGTTATGAGTGACCACTAAAACAGCTGTATTTATATTTTTCATGTAATAAAAATACTAAATGGAGCAATTATTGTAAATTTATTCCTTTTTTTTAAAGGAGAGTCTGAAAACTTCAGATTGCTAAATTTTGTGCCTTTTTCCTAAAATTGATCCCCAACCTTTGGGGGGCGCGTTTTTGATGTCGAGTAGTCGAGTCTATTGAGAGAGATGTGGGGGGCTTGGTAGGTGGAGAAGTGCTCCTTGAGCTGCTTTTCAGCTTCTTCTTTTGACAGCGTCCCGTTTTTAATCAATTTATGCAGGCTCAACCTTTCTATTGAAAGCTCCTCTACAATATCGCCCGGGTAAAAGGTTCTTAAAACCGGTTCCGGCGCAAGCCAAACGCGCACTTGGTAGTTACTTGCATCTAGCGTGATATAATCGAGAAGAGATTGCTTTAACATTTTTGAAAAGACGATATTCAGCTCGCTATCTTGCAGAAATAGATTTGCAAGATCTTTCTTTTGTTTAATCTTCCATGTCAGCTGCGCGCTCGCATCTTCAATGGCATGAAGAAGTTCATCTAAAAACCCGGGTCGTTTCTCAGCAATCTCAAGGTAAAATGGTTTCTCCTGAAAAAGAATCTGCATGAGATTTTTCGTAAGATAGGCAAACTCTTCTCTTTCCTGCAAATGAGTCTTTCGCTCCTCTTGATTCACAAAGAGTCTAAAAGTAATGAGTTTCCGTACCGGGCTTTTGTTAACTTGTACGCCGTTTTTTGAGCTGACAGTTATCTCTTCGTACATTTTTTCAGCGGCTTGATCAAAGCTCTTTGTCTTTTCACTTTTTAGAGAGTTTTCTAAGGTGTGGCTCATGAGAGTTCGATTTTGGAACAGGTCCAGCTTTCCAAAGGTCATAATAGAAAAAAGAAGAAGTGTTGTTGTGACAAAGAGGAGAATATTCATGCGCGTATCCGTTTGGCTTTAATAGTTATAGATAATGGGTTGATTGTTATTAAGAAGAGGGAAGAGAAATGTTTGATCCTCTTCATTCCATTTGATATGCAGCTGGACAAGAGCGGGAATTTGTTTAAAATCGCTTTCCCATCCTCTTTTCCACTCTCCCCATCTTTCGATCGGAACCTCTTGATATAGATAGAGGTCTGCAATTTTTGGGGGAGTGAAAAATTTCAATTGAAACTCCGAGACATTTTCCAGCAAGACTTCTTTGTGAACCGGAAGGGGGTCAAAATCGCCCCACCGCTTTTTTCCGGGCCAGACAGCGAGTATGAGTTGGTTGTCCGGGTTTAGGAATAGCTGCCCGATGACATCTCCTGCAAAGCTTTTTCGACTCTTGACCCCATTGTCGAAAACAAAAAGGAGGCGGTCAGCTTCGGACTTAAAAAGAGGGGAGGGTGTCTCAGGGGTGAAAAAAAATGAACGATCCGGACTTTTTTGCATCTTGAGCGCGCCTTGAAAGAGCCTTGCCATCCTGTTTTCAAAAAACCGTAAAGTGAACGATTTTTCTGCGATTTTAGAAGATTTATTTTCCGACAAAACAAAATATCTGTAAAAAAATCCGGTCGTAGAGAGGAGGATAATGGTTAGGGTGATGGCGATGAACCATTCGATTAGCATAAAAGGTCTACGTTGCATCAGCATTCTCCCCAGATTCTTTTGCAAGCATTCTTGCGATACACACTTTTGGGCTAAAAGAGTAGAGGGTCTTTTTTTTCGTTGTCTCTTCTCGGGTTGTCGTGCTTGGCCAAATATTGATATGCAAAACTTTAAGGTAGACTCCCTCACCTGTCTCTTCGTTGCCTTTATCTTTTTCGTTTTCAAAATGAAAACTTGCAAGGTAAGCCGCCTCTTCAAGTAGGAACGGAGTGGATTCCTCTGACTGAATTAACTCCCAAGGAATTTCTGTTTTATACAGTTTTTCTATGACTCCAGCATAGATCACGTTTGATAAGTGCTCCATTTCAACTTTTGAGCGGTACTGCTTTTCTCCTCGGATCATCCAAAGGTAGGGGGTGACTAGAGGAAAAAGGGAGAGTGTCACTAAAATAATTGCGATTAAAACCTCTAAAAGTAAAAACGGCCGTTTTCTAATTTGCATGGGTGATCTCATCTATCATCAGTTGAGTGAGTTGATCGTGGAAGCTGTCTTGATCGGGAAGTGAACCTGCGTAAGATGAGTATGTTTTGATCGGGTGTGGGTAGCCGAAAAGAGGGACTTTTTTCTCCTGCTCCTTGTCGCTTGCAAGAGTCAAAATCCCTCGACTCATCAAATAGCCTCCGGAAAAGAAGCGAATGACAAGTTTTTCGATATTCTCCCCCTCATCGAGGAAGTTCTCATCGTGGAAGTGAATGTGATGAATTGCGTGCAACTGACTTTCCGTTCCCCGAATTACCCTTTGATACCCCTCGTTCTCATCTTGATCGACCTCAATCCAGTGGTCAAATCCACTTTTATCCGGTGATTTCACAAAATAAATCGAGACATCCTCATTTTGCACAAGCATAAGGTCTTGTGCTAGGCGCAAATTAGCGGCAACGCGCTCAACTTCGGTAAGAAATTTTTGCCTCGCAAAAGCGCCTCGGATGTTGACCCCGACAATCCCAAGCATTAGGCTGATCAAAGCCAAAACAAGGATGACTTCTATTAGCGTGAAGGGGCGTTTA
>SLOH01000131.1 GCA_007132595.1 Waddliaceae bacterium
GGCGTTGAGGAGATGCTTGAGACCATTGAACTTGAGACCGAGCTTTTTAAACTGGTTGGAATGCAGCTTGCTGAAGAGGGTAAGCGGGCAAATCCACAACCAAAAGATCTCACCAAAAAAGAGCTGCGGCTCCAAGAGCAGCTAAAAGATCTGAAGGGGTTTGCCGAAAAGCTGAAAAAAGATGTCGAAAAGAAATCGAAAGTCGCCAAATCCGTTGAGAGAAAAAAACCGAAAAAACTCACCTCAAAAGAGCGGAAGAAAAAATTTAAAAAGCTTGGCGGAGACGGAGATTGGCTTCCACTTTAGAAATCAATATCGACCTTTGGAGCAGCTCTCATCCAAAAGAAGCTGTGATATTGAATCATCTCCAAGTTTCAAAAACAGTATCCCAAGAGAATTTAGACAACTGGTTTCCCCTTAATGATTTAGAAGGGATTGAGCTTCTGTTTGTTTATGGGGTTGGCTTAGGAGAGGGGTTTCAGCAGGGCATCTCATGGCTAAAAGAGAGTCAAGAGCGCCGATTGATTTTTCTTGAAGATGACCTTGAGCTCATTTACAGGTTTTTTGAAACAACAGTTGCAACAGAGCTTTTGCAAAACCCTCAAGTGGATCTTGTCTTCTTTCAAGACCTTGACTCTAGTCGAGCGGCTCTTCTCGATCTTTTCTGGCAATATTTTCAGCGTCCATTCTCTGTGATTGCAATACCCTCTTACGAGCAAAAAAAGGCGGAGGAATTTTCAAATCTCTCACATGAAATTCACTACACGATCTCTCAGCTCCAAGGAAGTGTCGAGGAGTATTTGCGCTTCGGCGTCACGTTTTTTCGCAATTATTACCCCAATACCCTTAAACTCCCTCAGTCTCACTTAGGCAACCGCTTCTTTGGAAAGTTTAAAGGAGTGCCGGCGATTATCTGCGGAGCCGGTCCGTCGCTTGAAAAGCAGTACGCAAAGCTCCCGGAGCTCAAAGAAAAAGCGCTCATTTTTGCTGGGGGATCGGCGTTAAATGCACTGCACTCCATTCAATTGCCACCCCATTTTGGAGCCGCGATTGATCCGAATCCCACCCAGTATGAAAGGCATCAACAGTTAAAAGAGTTCAATATTCCCGTGTTTTACCGCAGCCGGCTCTACCACAAAGCGCTTAATGCCATTCAGGGTCCAAGACTGTATGTGACAGGAGCCGGAGGGTATGACATCGCAGCTTTTGTCGAGCGGAAGCTTGGCATCCCTTCGGTGGATCTAGAAGAGGGGCACAATGTCTTGAATTTTGCCATTCAAATTGCCGAGCTTATGGGGTGCAATCCCATTATCTTAGTCGGGATGGATCTTGCCTATACAGGGATGTGTGCCTACGCCCCCGGCGTTGTCGATGACCCGCATGTGGCAAAAGAGAGTATTACCAAGAGTGTAGACCTTAACGAGCAAGCAGTCCCTCGCCCTAGCATCACAGGAGAGACTGTCTATACGCATTGGAAGTGGATTGCCGAGTCGCGCTTTGTCACTCAATTTGCAAAAGAGCATCCGAACACAACCATTCTCAACGCAAGTGAGGGCGGAATTGGATTTGAAGGAATTTCAAATGTCTCTTTAAATGACATTCCATTAGAAAAAACGATCGATCTCAATGAAAAGATTCAAAGTGTTTTAAAGGAGTCGACGCTTCCCAAAGTCACAGAGGAAAAGGTTCGCACGGTTTTAGTCGATCTCTCATCTAGCTTAGAGCGTTGTGTACACCATCTGCAGGTGATGATAGATGAGCTTTCCAGGGTCAAAATGCAGCTTGAATTTGGAGGAGAGGTGGACACAATCGAAACAGGGCAGTCGACTCTTGCTGAAGTGGAATTAGCTGAAGAAGAGGCGTTTAACGCCATTTTATCCGACTTTAACCTTGTGGTCGGAAAGCTGATGCAAGGGGAGATACAGAAGATCCGCGCCTTTGGTCCTGATCAAAGCGAGCGTTTTAAAACAATGATTGCACTTGGGGAGAAAAAATACCGCTTCTTGCAACAAGCGGCATCTGCAAATATACAGTTGATTGAATCCAGTCTAAAGGGAGAGTTTTTAGGGTAAGGTCTAAAACTTCACTCTTTCTGTTCCTCGTCCACTTCTATTGAAACAACTGCTGGCTTCGGATCTTTTTCCACTTTCTTAAGAATGACTGTATACGCTTGCTTCATTATCTCTTTGATATCAGTGTCGGTAACCGTCGGTACATCTCTCTTCGTATCGTCATACTCATGCCACTGACCCTCGTCATTTCGTCTGTAGGTAATAAAGTGTCCACCCTCACCCTTAGGGTCTTGGCCTGCATGTACAGTAAATGCGTTTACTGAGTAGCGGGCATCCTCCTCGTTCCTCTTAAATAAAAAACTTAAATCACTAAAGTCATCGAAGGTGACTTCAGTGTTTACTTTAGTTGCGCGCCCATCAGCTCCATGTACCATACGTGTTAACTGTATCGGTAAAAACTTAGGAGGGTCTCCAACAATATGCGTTTTTTCGTAATACCTTTCAGGTGTATACGGAGTCCCATCACGATTAGTTTTTCTATTCGATTTAAAAGGAGCCGTTTTTGTCTTTTTTATAGCTTCAGTGGGTAGGTATTCGTCTTTGAGCAATTGGTTAAAATTCACACCCCCTTCCTTTTGTTGAAGAGTGACACGAACACTTTGGTGAGTCGCAGGAGCCCTGAGTTCAGACACCGTAGATCTTTTATATCTAAACGAGTAGGAACCTTGAGTTTTTACGTGACAATTGATTGCGGTAAGAACCACTCGCATGACATCTTGGCTATCTAATTGCGCATGTCTACCCTCGCCTTCGAAAGAAGGGTCGGCAAATAGAGCTTCACGAAATTCTTCTCCGTCTTTTCTTGCATTATCACGAATACCGGAATCGATCGAGTGAATGAATTTTTTAAGCGTTTTTTGAATATTTTTTCTTTTTATAAAATCTTCCCTCAATTCTTGTGCCTCTTTTTTTAGTGGGCTATTGAGCGCTTGGATAGCTGTTGGAAAAGATCTTAATATTTGCACGGCAGCGGCGATGTAGCAACTATTTGTAAAATGTGGAATGTTTTTACCAAAGCCAGCGGATTCAACTGGTTTAATATCGTCCATGACTTCTTCTTTAGATTCCTCAAGAGAAGGGGACGGTTGATTAGCTCGAACCGGGAGAGGGAAATACCTGTTAAATACGTCTTGCGTCGTCTTTATGATTGACTGCCATTTCTCTGATTCTCTTTCCTTTTTAGATAAGCCTTGGATATTGATGTTCTCAACTTTTTTATCCTTGATTTTTGCGGTAAGTGTTCGACCTGAAATCTGCTCAAAATATCCATCTTGACTCCCTAAGTCGCGTAAGAGTTTGGTGATCGTTTGTTGTAGTGCTTCCAGCGGTTGATCTTTGGCAAGGGCGCCATTATTCGTGACTTTGACTGTATATTTTTTTTCGCCGATCTGCACGCGATATGTTAATTGATTCGGGCTTTGATCTGTTTTAATTCTATCAACAATCGGGTTTAAATCAACCATTTTACAATCACTTTTTATATATAACTTAATTATATCAGAATGTTTAATTAATTTTAATTAGGATAGTCAATAATTTCATCTAAAAATTACGGCATCTGCGAGTATTCAGTGAATTGAAGCTCAATTGAAGGGAGAGGTTTCATAAGGAAAGTGCTCGGATTAGGATCCCACCTCTATTGAAACGTCTTGCGGTTTTTCTACTTTCTTAAGAATGACTGAATACGCTTGCTTCATGATCTCTTTAATATCATTGTCGGTAACCTTTGGCACATCTTCCTTCGTATCATCATACTTGTGCCATTGACCCTCTGCATTACGTCTATAGGCAATAAAGTGCCCACCGTCAGGACTTTGGCCTGCATGTACAGTAAATGCGTTCACTGAGTAGCTAGCATCTTTTTTGTTATCAAATAAAAAACTTAAATCAATTTTTTCTTCAAACTCTATAGGTTTCTGCACTTTACTTGCATCATCTTTTGATTTGCCACTGATACGCTCTAAATGGACTGGTAAGTACTGTGGTGGAGAACCGACAATTTGATGACTTTGGGTATATTTTCCAGGTTTGAAGTCATTATTTTCCGGTTTCCAATTTTGATTATCTATAGGGGTGCTTGGACAAAGCGATTCTTGGATAATGTCTTTAAAATTATTGCTCTTTTCTTGATTTGCAATTTGTACACGCAGAAAAGGGTCGAGTGTCGGCTGCCCAACTGAGCGTTTTGTAGGTTCTGTCTCATTTGGTCTTTTGTATGAGCGACTCTCTTGCAGTTGTACTTTAAGATCGAGTGTTTCAAGAACCATTCGTATGACATCTTGGCTATCTAACTGTGCATGTTTCTCTTCGTCACCAAAAGATCCGTCGGCTTTAAACAGAGCGTCACGAAATTTTGCTCCTGTTTTGGCAATTTTTGCTTTATCACCTGAATCTATCGCTTGATTGAACTTTTGAAGAGTTTCTCTTAACTTAAAATCCTTTTTCGATTCGTCAGCTTTTCGGTTTAGTTTGCCACTGAGTGCTTGGATAGCCGGTGGAAAAGACCTGAGTATTTGTATAGAGGCGGCGATGTAGCAACTGTTACCAAAGTGTGGAATATTTTTGTCAAAGCCACCGTCTTTATCTGTTGGTGGAGGAGGTATACTTTGAAAATGAGATAGGGGTTTGGCTTGGACTTTCTTGGGGAAATGGGTGTTAAATATATTTTTCGTATTCTCTATGACTTTTTTCCACTCCGGTGAAATTCTATCCTGATCTGATAATCCATGAATATTAATATCCTGAATTTTTTCATCTTTTATTTTTGCGGTAACTGTTTTGCCGGAAATCTGATCAAAGTACCCGTCTGTTTTCCCTAGGTCTTGGAGAATTTTAGAGATAATTTCTTGTGTTTTTCCTGCTTGCTGATCAGGGGGAAAAGCGCCGTTATTCGTGACGTTGA
>SLOH01000096.1 GCA_007132595.1 Waddliaceae bacterium
TCTGTTACAGCTTATGAAATTCTTGCTTGAAATAAAGACATGTATCTGGAAAGTATGGTTATATGCCTGAAAAGTTCACCAACCGCCTAGCACACGAAAAATCACCATACCTATTGCAACATGCGCACAATCCTGTGGATTGGTACCCGTGGGGGGAGGAGGCGTTTTCTGCTGCAGTCAGGCATAATAAACCCATTTTCCTCTCGATTGGATATGCCACGTGCCACTGGTGCCATGTCATGGAGAAAAATGTCTTTTCCAACTTGGAAATCGCAAAGAAAATGAACGAGCTTTTTGTCTGCATCAAAGTCGATCGCGAAGAGAGACCCGATGTCGACAGCCTCTACATGGACTTTGCGCAAGCCCTGATGCCCGGGATGCCCGGCTGGCCTCTGAATGTAATTTTAACTCCTGAACTTCTTCCTTTTTATGCGGCGACCTACCTACCTCCAAAAGCAATGGATGGGATGATGGGGATGGAGGAGTTGATGGATCAGGTCGAGAGGGTCTGGGGGGGCGATCAGCAGGATCAGATTGTACAGCAAGGCGAGCGCATCGTGACCCTCTTTCAGGAAAACACCTATCCTGTTGGTGATGACCTGCCCCATGAAGATCTCTTGCACGATGTGGCAGAGGCATTTTTCCACGAAGCGGATCCCGTTTGGGGCGGGCTTCACGGCTCTCCGAAGTTTCCGATGGGTTATCACAGCGTGTTTCTTCTGCATTATTACTCAAGGTATCGGGAGACCCGGGCGCTCTATTGGGTTGAAAAAACCTTGCTGATGATGCAAAGAGGCGGGATATATGACCGATTAGAGGGCGGGTTTCATCGCTACACCATCGATCAGATGTGGGAAATTCCACATTTTGAAAAGATGCTCTATGACAATGCCTTGCTTGCAGATGCGTATCTAGAGGCGTGGCAGTTAACGAAAAAGGATGAGTACCGAGAGGTTTGCGAAAAGACGCTTAGATACATGATGACCGTTTTAAAAGATCCGTCAACAGGCGCTTTTTATTCCGCGCAAGATGCCGACAGCGAGGGTGTCGAGGGGAAGTATTACACGTGGACATACGATGAAGTGAAAGAGGCGCTTGGACAAGATGACTGCACGCTTTTTTGTGAGTATTACGGGGTTGTCGTTAAAGGAAATGTCGATGGCAGATCTGTTTTACGTTGCGCCATGAGTTTAGATGAATATGCGGAGAAAAGAAGGCTCGATCCGGACGAGACCGCATGGAAGTTTAAAGGATTTGAAGAGAAGCTTCTTCAAATCAGAAAGAAACGCGAGCGGCCCATTATTGATGACAAGGTGATTACAAGTTGGAACGGTCTTGCAATTAATGTGCTTGCAAAAGCCGGCGCTGCATTTGATGATGAAATTTATATCGATGGAGCTGTTCGTGCCGCAGGCTTTTTGATGGAAAATATGTGGGACAAAAAGCAGCTGCTGCGCCGATTTCGAGATGGCGAGTCAGCGATCCGCGGCTGCCTTGATGATTATGCCTACTTAATTCGAGGGTTATTAACTCTTTTTGAGGTCTCTGCAGAGGCGAAATGGCTCGCGTTTGCCGACCAATTGCACGCGATTTTGGTTGAGAAATTTAAGGCAGAAGATGGGGCCTTTTATGAGACCGACGGAGAAGACCGCTCGATTATTTTAAGAAAATGTCCCTTCACTGATGGAGCAGAACCTTCAGGAAATGCCGTGCACACGGAAAACTTGATCAGATTGTATCAAATGACGCATGCCGAATCATTTTTAAGAGAAGCTGAGGATATTATCCGCGCCGTCACACCATTTCTAAATACATCCCCAACTGCATTTGCATTTCACTCAACAGCCTTTATTCGATATTTTCAAAAGAGTGCAATCACAATTATCGTCGCGTTCAATGAGAAAAAAGAATATAAAAAGGAATTGGAAAGGCTCATTTGGACCTCTTGCATTCCTCACAAGGTTGTGATTTTTAGATACATTGATGATCATTCCCTTTTTTCAATGATCCCGTATGTGGAAAAAATGGTCCCGGTTGAAGATAGGACGACCCTCTATATTTGCGAAAATAAGGTTTGCTTGGAACCATTAACAGATTATGAGAAAATGGTGGAAGCCATCGAGAGGTTATAACAGTGAATCCTGAAGAAACATTGGAGCAGATTGATCAAAGTGGTCAATTTGAGAAGCTCAAGTCCTACATAGATCAACATCGCTTAAGTAAGATGAGCAAGAAGCAGCGTGAAAGACTTGGAATGTTGCTTTTGCGCTCCTCTGAACAGGAGTTGAAGAGAAACCGTCCACAAGAAGGATATCGCCAAATCAAACTTGCAAGTAAGGCGTCTCCAAATACTCTCCCGTTTCTTTTTCAAAAAGTGATCAGCCTAGCTTCAGTCGGACGGGCAATCGAGCGGCTGGCGCCGAAGGACGCATCTTTTGTCTGGTATGAATGCGCAAGAGCGCAAGTATTTCTTGCGCACTTAAGCGGAGAGCCAAAAGACTTTCTTGCCTCTCTTGAGTACTTTAAAAAAGCGGCAGATTGCAAAATGTCCGAGGCTAAATTTTGGCAGGAGTACGGCTCTGCACTCTACATGACATCGAAACTGCTCAACCGTTATGATTTTCTCACTCTCTCTTGCAAGTTTCTTACAAAGGCTGTGGAGTTAAGTCCGGGTCTTTATGAAGGCTGGCGTCACCTTGCGCTCGCATCGTTTATGCTTCTGGAAAAAAAGGCAGACACATCATTCTTAAGCTTGGCAATTGAATCATTTAACCGAGCGACTGATCTAAAGCCAAAAGAAAGTGAGCTTTGGAGGGAGTGGGGGCGCCTCGATCTTTACCTTGCGAAGAAAAAGGAAGATATAGAACTTTTAAAAAGTGCGATCAAAAAATTGAAACGCGCATTTCAGTTGTTTCCGGAAGAGACCGAAACCCTTTATCATCTTGGCGCAGCACTTCAACTTTTTGGTGAGTGGGAAGAGAATATTGATGTGCTGAAAAAAGCCAAGGGCGCCTTTTTTGCAGCAGTGAACCTATCTCCAAACATGGAAAAGTATCTCATTGCAGATGCCAGCGCTCTTTTTTCTATCGCAAAGTACTTCGACTCGCCTGACCTTTACAAAAAAGGAATCGAGCACTTTAAAAAACTTACCCGAATCTATCCAAAAAATAGTACCGGCTGGTTTTTAGTCGCAAGGTCTTGGTTTGCTCTTTATGAGTTGAGTGAAAAAGTGGAGTATCTAGAAAGATGTGTCGAGTTTTGTGATCAGGCAAGATGTAAATCTCTTTTTCTTCAAATCTTGTTTAGCAAAGCACTGTATGAAATGGCAGCGGAAACTGGGGTCAAAGAGTATGCAAAAAAAGCACTGATAGAGCTTGAAAAGTCCATCGAAAATGTGGAAGTTAACTCATCGACAATGGACGAAATCCGACTGCTTTATGGACAAACGCTTCTCATGCTTGGGGAAATGCTGTCTGAGCCATTTTACTTTGAACAAGCAATCACTGTTTTACAAAAAAGAGTCGACCATGCCCCTGAGGATCCTTTTTCCATCTACCAGCTGGCGCTTGCACTTTCTCAATATGGAGAAATGATCGGGGATTTTGCTCTTATGAACGGCGCCCTTGACGCCTATGAAGACGCGTTGCAATTAGATGGAGAAGATGAGCGCGTCTGGCATGATTATGGGGTGTCGCTGTTTCAAGTCGGGAAATATTGCGAAATGACCGGGTTAAAACAGTGGAGCTTAAAGTTTTATGAACAGTCTGAAGAGATGTTGATAGCAGCTGCTTCTCTTGGAAACCCCCTCTCTTACTACGCGCTTGCTCATTTGTATGGCACAAGACAAGACTTGGAAAAAACCGTCGACTCCCTCATATCCGCTCACAAATTTGGGAGCCTGCCTTCAATGGACGAATTGTTGATGGAAGATTGCTTTACCTTTCTCCATAATCAGCCCGAATTTCAAAGACTTATTTTTTTAGTTTCCGACAGCGATTCGGGGGGTTCTTAAGTCAATATAGACTAATACAGCGCAGACTGATATAATTTTGGTCATGACAGATCACAAAGACAACAATTCATCAGACGAGTTTGATTCTACAGAATTTCATCATACCCGTTCGCACTTGATGGAATCTAAAACCACTCAGTTAGATGATTTACTCAATGAAAAGCTCGAGCGCGCATTTCATAAGACGACCTCGCTTGTGCTTCTCCACGATGTGGCTAAGATTGCAAGCGAACACGACCCGATTGACCTTGCGTATGCCGTCTCGCGCCTTCCCAATTATGCTCGCTTTGTTGTGTACGAAAACCTTCCGGATTTAGAAGCGCAAGTCATTTTTATCGTGAATACCGGAAGTAATACCCGCTCTGTCATTTTTCGACAGATTGAAAACAAAGAGATTAAACAATTAATTGAGAAAATGCCTCCGGACGAAGCAGTTGAGGTACTCGATGATCTCTCTGATCGACGGCTTCGAAAAGTCCTTGCACTGCTTGAACCGAAAAAAAGAGTGCATATTCGCGAGCTTCAACGCCACGATCGCCATAGCGCCGGGCGTATGATGAATAATGAGTTTTTCTCTTTTCACATGAATGACACAATCGGTGAAGTTGCAAAACATATCAGAGACAATCCCGGAACTGACCTTGGACATGGGATTTTTGTTGTGACAAAAAATGGGGAGTTGATTGGGTTTGTTCCTGAGCGTAACCTTATTGTCAATCCTCCCTATCTTCCGATTCGACAAGTCATGCAACCAATCGCACACACAGTGAATCCGGACGCCTCGCGCGATGAAGTTGTCGATATCGTTGAGAGGTATGAGATTCCAAATGTCCCCGTTGTCGACCATGAAGGAAAGCTTGTCGGTGTTATCGTCTATCAAGAGGTCGTTGAGGCAATGGAGGATATTGCCGATGAAACAATTGCCACCATTGCAGGTACA
>SLOH01000160.1 GCA_007132595.1 Waddliaceae bacterium
AATCCGATCATCCCGGCCTTTGAAGCTGCGTAGTTGACTTGTCCGGGATTTCCTGAAATACCCACTACTGAAGAGATGTTGATAATTTTGCCGTATTTCGATTTGATCATGCTGCGTAGAGCCGCCTTAGATGTATTAAAGCACGACTTAAGATTGACATCTATGACGCGATCCCATTCCTCTTCTGTCATACGGAGCAGTAAATTATCTCGATTAATGCCGGCATTATTGACTAGGATGTCAACATTGCCAATTTCTTGTAAGACCGTTTTAACTTCGTTTGTGTCTGAGACGTCGACCGCATAAAAACTCCCCTTTATTTCAGCAGCAACCGCTTCCCCTCGCTCTTGATTCGTTCCAAATATGATCACATTGGCATTCGCTTGCGCGAAAGTTTGTGCAATTGCCTTGCCGATTCCAGCTGTTCCTCCTGTTACGATTGCCGTTTTACCGTCGAGTTTCATTCAAATTCCTTTAGATCATGTATTTTATCGATCGATCGCATCTCACCGAGCACCCCGATCTTACGATTGAGTCCGGAGAGCGAGCGGCCAGGACCAAATTCAATAAACCTCTCAACATTCATCTGGCGAATCCCTTTTTCCCAAAGCACAGAATGGGTCACTTGCTTTTTGAGAAGCTCTTTTACAGTCTCAACCTCCATTACTGGCATCCCAGTCACATTCATCACGACGGGAATATTGCCCTTGCAAAAGGCTGCCGCATCAATGTATGGAGAAAGACTCTCTTGAGCCTGCGCCATTAGTCCGCTATGGAATGCCCCATGAACGTTTAATGGTAACACGCGTTTAGCTCCAAATTCAAGCGCTCTTTTTACACCTTTTTCAACCCCTTTGGCTGTTCCTGAAATGACAACTTGGCCCGGGCAATTGAGGTTTGCAACCCAAAGCTGATCGGGAATTACAAGCTCTTGCGCCTTTTCGCTTGATAGACCTAGGACAACCGCCATTTTCCCTTCCACTTTTTCGCAGCATCGATGCATAAACTCACCGCGAGATTTCACAAGGGATAGGCACTGGGAGAAGTCAAGAAAACCTGCAACGCAAAGCGCTGTGTACTCACCTAAGCTTAAGCCGGCGCACACATCGGGTCGAATCGGTTGAAGATGTTCTAAGACTCTGTAAATTGCCATGCTCGTGACAAAAATTGCAAGTTGGCTATTGCTCGTTTGAGTCAACTCTTTCTCGGGACCATTAAAGATAAGTGAGGATAAGCTGCGGTGTAGGCAGTCATCGGCTTCTTGAAAAGTCTCTCTTGCTACTGAGAAATGATCATAAAAATCCTTTCCCATCCCAACGATTTGCGCTCCTTGTCCCGGAAATAGAAAAGCTGTTTTCACCCCCCCTCCTTAGTTAAGAGAGCAGCGCCCCAAGTTAATCCCGCACCAAAGGTAAGTAGAAGCAGGTGGTGTCCGTTTTCTATGTTGTGATCTTTAAGCAATTCATCAAGGCTGATCGCAATGCTTGCAGCTGATGTATTGCCGTACTTGTGAATGGTTTTATAAATTTTCTCTATTGGCATTTTTGACATATTGGCAAGCGCGTCCATAATCCGAATATTTGCCTGGTGAGGCACAAGCCATTCGAGGTCTTCTGCCTGAAGATTTGCCTTTTCAAGACACCGTTTTCCAGCTGCGTCCATGCGGCGCACAGCATGACGAAAGACTTCCTTTCCCTGCATCTTAAAATATTGCAGACGTTTATCCAAGGTTTCTTGGGTTGTTGGATGCTTTGAGCCGCCTGCAGGAATTTGGATTAACTCAAAAAGCGTTCCATCGCAACCAAGATCGACGTTTTGTATTGTAAGACCGGCCCCTGAATGACTCACGACACATGCAGCAGCGCCGTCTCCAAACAAGACGCAAGTGGTTCTGTCTTCATAATTCAAAAATGCAGACATTTTTTCTGTCGCCACTACTAAAACGGTTGCATAAGTTCCAGATTCGATATACGCCTTTGCAGCGCTAAGCGCATACAAAAAGCCTGAACATGCCGCCATTAAATCCATAGCGCCCGCATCTTTACATCCGAGTTTTGCCTGTATCAAAGAGGCAGTGCTTGGCATGATATAATCAGGGGTTGAAGTTCCGACAAGAATCATCTCGACTTGGTCAGGAGAAATATCTGCCTGAGCAAGAGCCTTTTTCGCTGCGATCACACCCATATCAGATGGCGACTCATCTTCGTTTGCGATTCTGCGCTCTTTCATGCCAGTACGCGAGACAATCCACTCATCATTGGTGTCGATGATTTTTTCCAAGTCCGCATTGGTGAGGACTTTTTCAGGTAGATAGGACCCGGTGGCAACAATTTTTGCTTTCATGTAGGAAACTATACATCAGATTATTTTATGAAGGCAAGAATCAAAACTCGTTGACTTTCCGAACTTAGTGTGAAATTTGATGTTCTTACTCCCTCTATTTTGATTTTAATTGATACTTAAGAAGAGTGTGGCAAGTTAGATTTTATTTGCGAGATTTTGGTAATGACTGTAAAGTCCTTCAAGGCACGCATTTAATTTTTTATTTCCATGAATGTTCATAGCTCTTCGACCACCTTCACTCCGCTTGAGGCTCTTAACCGCTCAGCTCTCGCATTTAAACAGCTGAATACGGTACAAAAGGTCGCGATTGTTGCGCTGACAGTTCTCGGCTCCTTTGTGTTGTTAATTGGTGCTGTTTTTGCTTTTCATTATTCTGTGCAATGGCTAACGTCGAAAAATCAGCGTAATCTGCAAGATCCAGATGCAGGTAATCGAGCAGCAGAGCTTGCAACGGCTGCGCTCTCCTATATGAGAAAGTGTTTCGATCAGGAACTATTGCCGCAGCGGGCCGACATTTACCTCGCGTTTCAAAACCCTGAATCAACGACCCCTCAAGAGCGTGAAAATCTATACAATCGCATCAACAGGATTAATCCAAGGGATTGCAACCGGGGCTCATTGTGGTTTCTCCCGAATTTAGAAGCCACACGCCTGCCGCTTTGTGATGCAGCAACCCAAGCGTATACACTTTCCTTTGCAAAAGTGATTAACCCATACTTAAGAGGGCTTGACCTACAAAAAGAACAGCTCACCCTTCCAAAAGCGTACAAAAGACTTTACAAAGACCTTGTGGTTGATGAGAAGGCAATTGAAGAGCTTGCGTTTTTCAGTCTCTGCATTCAAGCGTATTTATTGAAAAATCAACCAAAGGAAGCAGTTGGAATTGTTGAGCGTTTGATCTATTTAAACGAAGAGCAGTATCATCAGTTTATCACAACGTCAAATAAGACAACTCGACAATTTTTAAGCACCTTTTCAAAGGGTGGAAATCCCGTTGGCAATTTTACGCACCATCTAACGCTCCGCTCAACTGACACACTGTTCGGGGTCAAGCTTCCCCCTCATGTGGCAACCAATCCAATTGAGAGGGAAATTCTTTTTCCTTTTGGTGCAAGGGTTGAAATCCTAGGAATCTCAAAAATTGAATGTCAATCAGAACAAGACGAGCGGTTTCGTCAATTGCTTTATGCAAGAGACCCGGGGGTTCAGACTTTACGGCCAACGCTTAGACAACGTGCCTTAGTCCCACTATACCACTAAATTGAGGAAGCTCTGAGACTCTCCTTAGATGGAGATTTCGTAATAACTTTAGTTATAATATTTCAATTTAAAAGCGTTTGATATATAATACTGGATATGAAATTTATTAATAAAACTACTAGAATTTTTGGCTACATCGGAATCTTTCTTCTGGTGATCTTAGTACTCGGACTTGCCTCCTTAACCACTGTACTCTCTTCACAGTGGGGGCAGCAGCTGATGAAAGATAGACTTGAAAAGGAGTTCTCTGCAGAAGTTAGTTGGGATCGAACCGAATTGCATTTTTTTGGCCCACAACAGGTGAACGGGCTAAAAATTCAAAATCTTCTGACAGTTGATGAAATGATACTCGACCGGCCACTCTACACCCTCTTCTTCGGGTTTCGCGAGGTAGCCTCACTCTCAGTAAAAAATTTGAACCTTCAACTTAATGATCCATCCATCGAACTTCAGAATGTGAATGGAAAAATCGAGATTCAAAGGGACGCGCCTTTCATTGCCCATTTTTCAGGCCAAACAATCTTTGAAGGGCAAAGAGGAGAATTTTTTGCCGATCTATCCCTTTTCATTGATGAAAAGCGGCAAATCGACCCATCAAGGCCGCATACGATAAATGTAGAGGCAAATCACTTTCCTCTTTCTATTTTAGTCGCTAGCTTCAATCTCGATCAAGATTTAACAAATTGGATTGGTCGTACGGTAGATATTAACTTTCAACAGCACACGTCAGACCAAGACGAGATCGCCTGTACGTTAACCGCAAGCTCACAGAATCTAGAGGCGCACGCAGAGTTTATCATCGATTCCCACTCGATCTCTCTTTCAAATGAAGGTGTGATTAATTTAACCATTCATCCGCAATCAATCGGTGATGGCACACTCTTATCTCAGACACAAGCGACACTTAACCTTCAGTCGTTTTCCATTCCCCTTTTACCGGAAATCAATTGGGAAAATGCAAGTGCAGTCGCAGATCTAGTGATTCAACCCGCAAACCTTCAATTCGGGGAAACACAGCTTGCCCTCAAACAAACAGTCGGTCAATTTTTTCTCAGTAGTGGCCAAAGTGTACTCGAACTAAATGGAGACGCCTCTTTTCAAGATGGGTTTTCCCCATGGTCACTGAGCGCAGATTTCGACCCTCTATTTCAAGTTAATCAAATTGAACTTAAGCATGAAGCCCAAGTCTCTCCTCTAATAGGTGAAAACCTTCGCCTCACATTGACCTCTCGCGCGCCCGATACATTCGATCTTTCACTCAACTCTTCCAATATCCAAATGGATGATGCAGCTCTTTCTCTTAGAGATCAGCTCC
>SLOH01000121.1 GCA_007132595.1 Waddliaceae bacterium
AATTCGAAAAAACAATCGAGCTTAACTATCTAATAGTTAAGTGAGTGCGTTTTTATCGAATTTCGGAAAAAAGGCACTAAATTCAATAATCTGAGTTTATCAGGGGTTCCTTAAGTGCCTTGTTTCGGGAGATTCAACTGGTCAAGAATAGATCTTGCTTGATCAAAAGTGACTTTTTGCTTCGCTTCTTCAAGTGTAGCAAAGCAGTAATCGCGCAGCTCCTCTTCTTGAATGTCTACCTTCCCTCTGACTAGGGCAAGAAAATAACTGACTGTTTTATCAATTAGCTTACCTTTGTGATAAAAGCGGTAGTGCTCAGTGAGGGGTTGGTCTTGAATCAATCGATCAATGCCAAGCCCTGTCTCTTCAAATAGCTCCCGAGTTGCTGTTTCAAAAGGGGTCTCTTCAGGTTCAGGTCGACCCTTAGGGAAAGACCAATGTCCTTGCGCATGCTGAACGAGGAGAATTTTAAAGCCGTCCGTGCACTCAATGACGGGGATTATTCCATATGAGATCACTTAAACTTTCCAAGAAGAATTGAGGCGTTATGACCTCCAAAACCAAAGGAGTTGGACAGGGCAACCTCGACTTTATGTGAAATCGCTTGAGTTGGAACAATGAAGTGGTCAAGCCCGGGTTCGGGATTTTCTAGGTTGAGGGTCGGATGAATTTTTTGCTCCATAATCGCTTTTACCGTTACAACTGCCTCAATTCCTCCGGCAGCTCCTAACCCATGACCGATAATGGATTTTGTGCTGTTCATCACTGCTTGAGACGGGGATTGAACGACTTTTTTTACTGCTTCGACCTCTACCATATCTCCGGCTGGCGTAGAGGTTGCGTGTGCATTAATATAGTCGATTTGATTTGCTGCAACACCGCTATCTTCAATCACTTGATTTAAGCAGTTGATAATGCCTTGTCCGTCCGGTCTTGGCTCTGTCATGTGATGCGCATCGCAAGAGACAGCGCCGCCAAGATATTCGGCTAATATAGTCGCTCCTCGCTTTTGCGCATGTTCTAGCGATTCTAAAACAAGCACCCCGGCTCCTTCTCCCATGACAAACCCATTGCGCGCTTGATCAAATGGACGAGACGCCTTTTCAGGTTCATCATTGCGGCAAGAAAGTGCCCTGCAGGCGCAAAAACCCGCAACTCCCATCGGAATAATTGCAGCTTCTGTCCCCCCACACAGCATGAGATCAGCCTTAGAATTGCGAATATATTCTGCGGCGGAAATAATTGCGTTATTTGCAGTTGCGCACGCTGTTGAGACGGAGTAGTTAGGCCCCATAAATCCAAGGTCCATTCCAAGAAGTGCGCCTGCCATATTTGTTAAAATATACGGGACAAAGAATGGTGTGACACGTTTTGCGCCTTTATTATAAAGGGTGTTTACTCCGTCGACAAAGACTCCCATCCCCCCCATTCCTGAGCCGATAATGATTCCACATCGATGCTTATCTAAAGATTGCGCATCGACACCTGCGGACTCAAAAGCTTTATGACCGGCAACGCTTGCGTATTTTATAAAGGGATCGATACGTCTTTCTGTTTTCTTATCTAGATACCCTTCGGCATCAAATGCTTTAATTTCCCCTGCAATTTTTGCCGGGAGATCATCGGTTGCAAATTTAGAGATCGGTGAAATCGCACTCTCACCCTCCAAAAGTTTTTGATAAAAAGTGTCTACATCATTTCCAAAGGGAGAAACAACACCAAGCCCTGTGATCACTACTCTTTTTTTCATTCACCAATCCTTCAAGTTTAGATGGACATCATTTCATATTTAGTTCTAATTCTACAATCTTCCCTTCATGCCAGAGTTGTTCAAGGCCATATTTTTGGCGAAGAAAAGGGGTAAAGAGGTGAACAAGAATTTCACCTGCATCAATCACCATCCAACTGCATGATGGGCGGCCTTCGACGTTAAGTAACTCTGCACGGCTCGACTCTAAAACGTCAACGACGACTTTGCTTAACGCATTGACATGGCGCTCACTGTTTCCCTCAGCGATAAGTAAATAATCGGTCACGGTTGAGACACCTCTCACGTCGATAGCGAGTATATTGATCCCCTTTTTATCATAAATTGCTTGAGCAAGTTTGTATAATAATGTCGGCATTTGCTTTTAAGTTGAAGGTTATAAATATAACCGATGAGACTTGATATAGTCTACGATTTTCTCCGGAACTAAATGTTGAATTCCCCTTTCTTTTTGTACTCTTCCTCGGACTTCAGTGCTGGAAAGATCAAACATCGGAATCGTTGTCCACCCTCTACTCATTGCCTCGGCAATCGTCTTTGAACCATGAGGTGGAGGCGGCGGATGAGATTGGCGACTTCCAATGAGAATAGAAATATTGTTCACGATCTCCTCCGGTTTGTGCCAGGTATGGAACTCCTCTGCTGTCTTATCCCCCATTAATAAAAAAAACTGGTGGGAATAACTCTGACTTTCCAAAACAGTATCCAGTGTATAGCTTTTCCCTTTTCTTTTTAATTCCCAGTCAATGATCGAAAAGTGAGGAAACGGAGCGGTGGCCATTTCAAGCATCTGCATGCGGTCTTGGTCGCTTGCGGGCTTATGCTTTTTTAATGGGTTAAGATAAGCGGGACAAAACCACACCTCATCCAAATGGTGCGCTTCCATCAACGAGACAGCTAAATGTAAGTGTCCAAAGTGGGGTGGATCAAAAGTCCCTCCGTAAATCCCTATTCTCATAATTGAAACAGCAGTTCTCTATATTTTGGGAATGGCCATTTGCGATCATCAACGGTTTTTTCAAGTTGATCGATTACAAGCCGAAGTTTTTGCATAAGTGGAAGGGCAACGATTGCCATCTGCGTTGGTTGTGTCTGCAGTGGTTTTTTCAAAATGTCTTCTTTTTTTTCTTTCAAATCATCATAAAGCTCCAACCCTAAATTGATTTGCTCAGATAGCTGCCCGAGCTGATCACGCAGTTTTTCTAAAGAGCCTTGCTCTTTTAAAACTGCGGCAGTTAGAGAAAGAGTCTTTGCCAGCTCCTTTTGATACGAGAGGGCAGCTGGCAAAATTGAAGTGCGAAAGAGGTCTAAAATGAGATTAATTTCAATATGGGCGGTATTCACATAGTTTTCTAAATGCACTTGATAAAGGCTTTGAAGCTCATGGGGGGACAAGATTCCATCAAATAGTCGGGTAGCTTCACTGCTCACAAGTGAGTCAAGTGCAATGGGAGTCTCTTTAATGTTTGGTAGTTTACGGCGCTTCGCTTCAAGGGTCCATTGTTCCGAGTAATTATCCCCTGAGTACCGAATATTTCTCGATTGTTTCAAATACTTCCTTACGACGTCTAATGCAACGTCCGCTCGGTTTTGGCCTGCGCTATTTTCTTCGATTTCATCGAGGATCATGTTCAAACTTTCAGAAATAATCGCATTGATAACGGTGACCGGAAGCGAGGGATTGGCTTGTGATCCGATCGCGCGAAACTCAAACTTATCGCCTGTAAAGGCGATTGGCGATGTGCGGTTGCGATCGGTTGTGTGTTTTGGTATTTCAGGAAAACTCAAGAGTCCTAAATCCATTTTCTTATGATTTTCTTCACTGACATGGGAGCCTTTGGCTTCAATGTTATCAAGAAGCTCTTCCAATTGACTACCAAGATAAATGGAGATAATTGCTGGTGGCGCCTCATGACCTCCTAGGCGATGGTCGTTTCCGAGTGATCCGATAGATGCTCTCATTACGGCTGTATGCCTGTGGACGCCAAAGCATATTGCAACCAATAGAATAATGAAATAGAGTTCCCTTTCCGGAAAGCTTGTGGGATCGAGTAAATTAATTCCCGTGTCTGTGACAAGTGACCAGTTACAATGCTTGCCCGATCCGTTAAGTCCTGCAAAAGGCTTTTCATGAAGAAGGCAGGCAAGTCCGTGTCTTGCCGCAATTTTTTCCATGAGTGCCATGAGCAGAAGGTTGTGATCCAAAGCGACAGATCCAAGTTCATACACACATGCAAATTCATACTGTGCGGGCGCAACTTCATTATGCCGTGTTTTTACCGGTATCCCAAGTTCAATGGATTCTTGTTCTACTTCTTGCATAAACACGAGCACCCGGTCAGCAATGGAGCCAAAATAGTGATCTTGAAGCTCCTGTCCTTTTGGCGACTGTGCACCAAATAAGGTACGACCGCTCAATAAAAGATCGGGTCTTTGGTATAGATGTTCTTGATCGATGATGAAAAACTCTTGTTCAAACCCAAGGGTGCATCGAGCGGTTTTTGCCTCTACCCCGCTTAAAGAGAGAAGACGCAAAACTGATTTCTCAAGTTTTTGCTCTGAAAGGAGCATGGGGATTTTTGAGTCAAGAATATGCCCCCTCCAAGAGAAGTAAAACGACGGGATGCAAAGGGTCATGCCCTCGACCCCTTTCCATAGAAAGGCCGGGGATGTGGGGTCCCAACTTGTATACCCCCGCGCTTCAAAAGTTGTTCTCAGTCCCCCGGAAGGAAATGAAGAGGCGTCGGGTTCGCCTTGCAAAAGCGTTTTTCCGGAAAACTTTTCAATCACCTCATCCGGGCCGTTCCAGTCGATAAAGGCGTCGTGTTTTTCTGCTGTGCGCCCTCTTAACGGTTGAAACCAATGACAAAAATGGGTGGCGCCTTGAGAAACTGCCCATTTCTTCATCGCTTCGGCTATCTGGTCGATATAGTCGGGGTGAACTTTGATTTTTCCTTCTATCACAAGATAAAGATGGTCGGCAATTTCAGTTAATGTTCCAGGCACCAAAATGAAATCTTTCTCATGGTAATCTGGTTTTGGGGTTATTGAAACGCATCAAAATCGCAACAGATGCATCATATATGCCATGATCTAAATGCAAAACAAAATAATACTAGACTGACAACGAATATAGTTTA
>SLOH01000062.1 GCA_007132595.1 Waddliaceae bacterium
AACTATCTCCCATGCTCTTTGAGCTCATCGGACAACATGCGAATAAAACCCTTCTTTCAAGAGAATCTCACCGAGATATACTCGATCAATACGGAGATATCATGGATCTTCGCACAAAAGTTGCAGACGGATACCGAGCCGAACATCGCTTGAAAAATGAAATTGAAACGCTCAAACAAACGCAGGCAGAAAGAGAGTACACAGTTGACCGCTACACAAAAGAGCTGAAAGAGATCGAAGAGGCAGCTGTTGAAGAAGGTGAAGAGGAGATGCTTTTTGCCGAGTACAAATTGCTCATTACTGCAAAAGAGCGCGCCGAGACTGCAGAAATGGTAAGATGCGCTCTTGAGGAAAAAGAAATTTCCGTGCTCAAGCCGAAAATTGAACAACTGATTGAGTTAGACCCACATTTGAAAGAGACTCTAGCCCCCTTTTCAAGCATCTGCCTTGAGCTGCAAGAAATGTCCTACGCCCTTTCGCAGTATCAATCAAGCGTTGAGTTCAATCCCGAGCGGATTCAACAAATTGATGAACGCCTCTCGCTTATTAAGCAACTGCAGCGCAAATTTCAAGACGTCTTTGCGTATGAAAAAAGGATTAGAAGCGAGCTTGATCAGCTACAAAACTCCGATGCTACATTCGAAGAAAAAGAAGAGAGGCTGCAACAAATGATTCAGTCGAATGAGGAACTTTGCCGGGCTCTTTCCGAGAAACGAAAGGCTGCCGCATCTAGACTTGAAATCGCTCTTACGCAAGAGCTTAAAGAACTCAATATGGACCTAGCAAAGTTTGATGTGCGAATCCAAGAGACGAAACGCGGCAAGCTCGGTTCAGACACAGTCACCTTTTTCCTCGCACCTAATGCAGGCGAGCCTTCTGTAGAAGTCCAAGCCCATGCAAGCGGCGGTGAACTGTCGCGACTGCTCCTTTCGATCCACTCGGTCCTTGCCGGGAAACAGCAAACTCCGACTCTTCTTTTTGATGAAGTAGATGCAAATATCGGCGGAAAAACTGCCTCACGTGTGGGAGAGAAGTTGTCTAAAATTGGCAAGGCGCACCAAGTAATCTGCATTACACACTTCCCTCAAGTGGCAAAATTTGCCGACCACCATCTCCGAGTCGAGAAACATCATCAGGACGGGCGAACCTTTACTGCAGTGACTCACCTAAGCGAAAAGACCCGTTTAGATGAACTTGCGCGCATGTCGGGTTAAAAGTATTTAACCAAGTAGGTACTCTAAGATCTGTTTAAGCCTTGGATACTGAAAGGTATACCCATGCCTTTGTAAAACTGTCGGTTCCACATACTGACTTGTCAACAGGAGCTCGTCTGCTTTTTCTGTTCCGAAAATTAATCGAGCGGCAAAAGCAGGCAGCGGAAACAGTGTAGGACGAGATAAAACCGCTCCGAGTGTCTTTGTGAATTGCCGGTTGGTTACCGCCTCTTCGCAAACTGCATTCACCGCGCCTTCGATCTCTTCTTTTTCCATCACAAAATGAATCATTTTGACCAAGTCGTCAATTGCAACAACGCTCATATATTGACGACCGGACCCGACAACACCCCCAAGCCCGCATTTAAAGACCGGGAGCAGTTGAGCTAAAAGCCCTCCCTGCTGACTCAAAACAATACCAAAGCGCATGCAAACAACTCTTACCCCGTTTTCTTTTGCTTTTTCTGTTGCCGATTCCCACTCTTGGCACACCTCTGAAAGAAACCCGGTTCCGGGAGGAGTCTCTTCTGTTACAACTGTATCTGCTCGATTGCCATAGTACCCAACAGCCGATGCGTTAATTAAAACTTTTGGAGGATTCTTTAGGCGCGACAAACACTGCGAGAGAATTTGCGTTCCAAGCACGCGGCTATCTTTAATTTTCTTCTTTTTTTCCCCATTCCATCTACCGCTTGCGATATTCTCACCCGCTAAATTGATCACGGCATCAAACCCCTCAAGCACATCTAGGTCATATTCTCCTTGATTCGGATCCCAATAGATCGCATCCGGCTCGATTACATTTGGATCGCGTACACCCCGGATGACCTCATTCCCCTTGCTATTTAAAAAAGAGACTAATGCCGAGCCGACCAAACCGGAAGAGCCGATAATTAAAACTTTCATATTTCCCCACTCACGTTAAATTAAATCGCACGCCTCGTCTGGCATCCAGTGCGCATCCTTTCCTTCCCACTTCACATTACATCCGATCGGGTTAGTCACCGGAATCTCAATTTTTTTACCTGAAAGATACTCTTCTAAAGCCGCGTCTAAATCATTAACAGTGACTTTACTGCTATCTTTTGGGTTGTCTACCCCTCGACCGGTATAGATTAACTTACGATCCTCATCAAACACAAAAAAATGCGGCGTTCGAAGCGCGCCATACGCCTTTGCGACCTCTTGTGATTTATCACGCAGATAAATCCAAGGAAACTGCTGCTCCTCCATTCGCTCGACCATATGCTCAAACGAGTCTTCTTCATACGTATGTTTGCTATTTGAGTTAATCCCTACAAACTGTACTCCGTTTGGTGCGTATTTAAGCGCAGTCTTTCTCGTTCCCTCATCAGATCCAATCACATACGGGCAGTGATTGCATGTAAAAAAAACGACAAGTACCTTAGCGTCAGCAAAGTCGCTCAAAGAATAATTTTGTCCGTCCGTAGCCGGCAAAGAAAATTTTGGAGCGTGGTCTCCTATTTCCAAAGTAAAAGGCATGTTTGACTCCTAAATTTTAAAGAATCTCTAACATACAGGATGTTACATTTTTTTTCAGAGATTCCTCTTACTTGGTTATCTTTAGTCTGCATAAATTATATTGTCAAGCAGACGCTTCTTAGGTTAAGATCAGCTTCAAGAGAAGGAGAGGTCAAAATGGGTAAAAATATTGCACAAAAATTAATTGAAAGTCACTTAGTCGAAGGAGACATGAGCCCTGGAAGTGAAATTGGCATTACAATTGACCAGACACTGACGCAAGATGCAACAGGGACAATGGTGATGCTCGAGCTTGAAGCGATGGGCCTTGATCGCGCAAAAACAGAAGTTTCAGTGCAATATGTCGACCACAATGTTGTTCAAAACGACCATAAAAATGCCGATGACCACATCTTCTTACAAACGGCGTGTCAACGGTTTGGCCTCTGGTATAGTAAAGCCGGAAACGGGGTGAGCCACCCTGTACACCAAGAGCGTTTTGGAATTCCCGGAAAAACCCTTCTCGGATCCGATAGTCACACCCCCGCAGCTGCCTCGCTTGGAATGCTTGCCATGGGAGCTGGTGGCATCGAAGTGGCGCTTGCGATCGCAGGTAAACCGTATCATTTAACCATGCCGAAAGTAATGGGGATTAAATTGACCGGAAAGATGCCCGAGTGGGTGAGCGCTAAAGACATCATTTTAGAGATGCTGCGACGCCACGGAGTGAAGGGCGGAGTCGGCTGGATTCTCGAGTACTATGGTCCTGGATTAGACGAGCTGACTGCGATGGACAGACATGTGATTGCAAACATGGGGACAGAACTTGGCGCGACAACAACAACCTTCCCATCAGACCAAGAGGTCAAGCGCTACTTAGAGTCTCAAGGCCGAGGGGATGATTGGGTCGAACTTCGCGCCGATGATGACGCAAGTTATGACGAATATGAAGAGATAAATCTCTCGGAACTCGTTCCCCTAATTGCTCTCCCATCCAGCCCAGGAAAAGTCGTGACCGTACGAGAGGTTGAAGGCAGCCCAATCTACCAGTCAATGATCGGCTCATCTGCCAACCCGGGCTTTTGCGATTTTGCAGTCGCCGCGCAAATCGTTGACGGCAAACAAGTGAGCAGCCGAGTCTCTCTGGACGTCAACCCGTCATCAAGACAGATCTTAACCGACTTGACTAAGAATGGTTACCTTGCCAAACTCATCAGCGCCGGAGGACGCATTCACCAAGCTGGCTGCAACGGCTGTATCGGCATGGGTCAAGCGCCTGCAACAGGAAAAAACAGCCTCCGCACAGTTCCTCGCAACTTCCCCGGTCGCTCGGGAACAAAAGAAGACTCCGTCTTTCTCTGTAGCCCTGAAGTTGCAGCAGCGAGCGCCCTTAAAGGAAAAATCACAGATCCACGGGACTTGGGCTTCCCTCACCCGAAAGTAAAAGAGCCGGAAAAAGCCACGATCAATACCGATATGCTCCAGCCACCAGTGGAAGATAATCAAAAGTACAAGTTAGAAAAAGGCCCGAACATCCAAGCGCTTCCCCTATTCGACTTGACTCCCGATCATCTAGAAGGACCTGTCATTTTGAAACTCGGTGACGATGTCTCAACAGATGAGATTTTACCGGGCGGCACCCGGGTACTGCCTTTCAGAAGCAATATCCCCGAGATCAGCAAATTCACCTTTACCCAAGTAGATGAAACGTTTTACGATCGCGCGCTTCTAAACCAAGAGAGTGGACAATTGATTGTTGGCGGCCTGAACTATGGTCAAGGATCAAGCCGCGAGCATGCGGCGATGGCTCCGAGATTTCTCGGCGTCAAAGTTGTGATTGCCAAGAGTTTTGCGCGCATCCACCAACAAAACCTCATTAACTTCGGTATTCTCCCGCTTACTTTTGTCGACCGAAATGACTATAATACCATCGATCAAGAAGATGTGCTTGCAATCGTAGACCTCCACAACCAAGTCTCAAATGGAGATGAAGTCGTCGTTAAGAATGAAACGAAGGGAACAAGCTTCAAAACCAAATTCTCCATGAGCAGTAGGCAAAAAGAGATCTACCTTGAAGGCGGCTATATTAATCTCTATCGTAAACTACACACTTTTTAGATTGAAAGATAAAGCGGCTGCAGATAACATTTATGCATGGCAAAGTTAACTGAAACAGAAATAAAAAAACTCACCGAACTCAGTCGCATC
>SLOH01000108.1 GCA_007132595.1 Waddliaceae bacterium
TCCAAACGAAGGTGGGAAAAGTGTTCGTGTCATTCAACTTGGGAAGACAGCTCTTTTGATTCTTGCAGCCATTCCTTTGTTTATATTTCTAAAACTTCCGAACATGTTTTATACAGCTCAGCTCCGTCCTCTTTTAAAAATAGCAGCTAAACTGACCCGAAATATTTTTCAGCTTCAAAAAAATCTGATTGCAAAGCTTGCAAACCCGGTGCGAACAGTTTTTTCTAAACTATCAAAAATGATCAGCCAGACCTTAGCGTATACTTTCTCTAAGATGCAACAAGCGGCAAATGCCTTGCTTCACCCCATCAGCGCGGCCGCCACAACACTGAGATCCTTACTGAAAAATATCGCTGAACAAGTTGCAATGCCAAACTTGTTTTCAAATGCTCAAAAGCAATTGGCGCAAATTGTCTCTCACAGCAAGAAACCTCTTAAACAGCTAAGCAAGCTGCTTGAGGGGTTGGTTAAGCTCCCGCTTTCGGTACTCCAGCAGCTTCAAAGGCAACTACCCAAGATGGCAAATAAGGGAAAAGCGTTGATTAAACCGCTGCAAGTCGCCTTTAAAAAAATGCAGGCTTTATTTGGGAATTTCAGAGTGAAGAGAAGAGAAAAAATTGAGGGGCTAAGAAAAGCGATCCGCAAAACGGTCGATACTCCTCTTGAGAAACTGCGAATAAAAACACGTGAGGTGGTTTCTGAAATTCAAAATGTCTCGAAAAAGGCGATGGAAAGTGTCGCAGTTGCTGCCGAAACTCTCTATCAAAATCTGATTCTCCCACCTTTGTCTCTGATTTTACCGCTGCTTAAGTTCCAAGAAAATGGTCAGTCAAATCGATTCAAAAAGCGAAAGTTCGGCGGCGCTGTCTCTAGAAGATTTCAAGCAGTCGCAAAAAAACTTGCGTCTCACGCAAAGAAGATGCAGTCGATTTTACGCAATTGGCTAAAATGGTTGCATGTATGGATTGTTAAAATTGGTAATATCTCCTTTAAGTTGATTCAAATTCTACTTGCAAGTCTTTTAAAAGTTCAAAAATTCTTGAAAGTATTTTTCTATGTTGCGATCCAAATTCCAATCCTTCCTTTTAAGCTCATTTATCAAAGAATTTCAGAAAAATTCCGTCCAAAATTCAAATGAACCAGCATCATTCAGACCTTCCTTCATATGCCAAAGGGGTAGGTGTAGGTCAACTTAAAAAGGTTCACATCTTCAGGAAAGCTTCTTGCAAATAAGCGTCGCTTATACTCGAGCGTGAGAATACCAAAGCAAAAACTATTGTATCGATACTCAGCGCCAATCTCTATGCTTCGATGTTGAATCGGGCCGTACCCGCGAAACGGCTCATCTAAATCGAGCTTATCACTCCCGAGTCCGACTAAGGTTTGCAGAAAAATTCCGTAGCGGTGAACATCAAACTGATTATAATCATACTGTATGCGGCCGCGAATCCAGGGTGACCCTTTATCTGCAATTCCAAAAGAAGCAAGACCCCAGTACCTAGAGCACCAAAAAGACCTGTAGGAGAATTCTTTTCCTGCAGTAACAAAAAACTCACCTTCTACATTCCCATGATGGAAACTACTGATATCATCTCGTCTTTCAGTGACAGTTTGGATATATGAGGCACCGAAGACAATACTTAAGAAATCACCGACCAGATCATCGCTCCATCTGTACCTTAGCGTAAGTTTAGCCGATTCAAAACCAAATGGGTTGCTTTTTGTTTGAGCAAATGCAGTTTCAAGTTCAGCTGCATAAACCTCATAAAAGGAGTAGATACCAAGCCGAAGAAAATGATCCACTGTTCCTCTTGGAACAGAGCCAAACTTTGTCTGCACAGTGTCGTATTGCTGGAGTTGGTAGCTTGCATACGGATACAGCTCCAAGCACGACTCAAACCATGGAGCCAGTTGCGTTGCGGAGCATGAAAAAGAGAGAAGTAAAGAGCAAAGGAGATAGCGCACTACTCGACAAGTCCTTTTTCGCTCAATGCTCTTTCGGCCTCTATTGCAGCCATACATCCGGTTCCGGCAGCCGTTACAGCTTGGCGATAGACGTGATCTTGCGCATCGCCGCAGGCAAAGACAAGATCAATATTTGTTTTCGTTGTCCCAGGTTCCACTGCAATATAGCCATTATCATGAAGTTTCACTTTGTCTTTGAGAAATGCCGTATTGGGCGTGTGGCCGATTGCAAAAAAGACACCATTTGCCTTTTCAACACTCTCCTCCTCAGTCTTCAGATTTTTTATTACCACTTCTTTGACGACATCATCGCCATCAATTTTTGTTAGAACCGTGTCCCATAAAATTTTCACTTTGGGGTGGTTGATCACACGTTGCTGCATAATTTTTGAAGCGCGGAGCTCATCTCTCCTGTGCACAAGGAAAACCTCTTTTCCGAATTTCGTCAGATAAATTGCCTCTTCACAAGCAGAGTCTCCTCCCCCGATTACAAATAACCGACCGTCCCTGAAAATGGGTGCAGCGCCATCGCAAATTGCGCATGCGGTCACCCCTTTTTGCCAAAACTCACCATCGCCGCTGCCGGGAATCTCAAGCCGATTTGCGCTCGCTCCTGTTGCAATGATGACGCTATCTGCTGAGATGCTGTGCTTCTTTCCTTTCACTGTATAGGGGTGGGCATCAAAGTCTACCTCTACGACATCGTCTGTGAAAAATTGAGTTCCAAATCTCTCAGCCTGCTTGCGAAATCCCTGCATAAGGTCCGGACCCAAGACTCCATCGGGAAATCCAGGGTAATTTTCAACGTCTGTGGTTGTCATTAACTGCCCGCCTGCGGGTCCGGAATAAAACCCTTCAAACATGACGGGTTCCAAGT
The DNA here is from genome assembly GCA_007132595.1 of Waddliaceae bacterium. Classification (GTDB taxonomy): domain Bacteria; phylum Chlamydiota; class Chlamydiia; order Chlamydiales; family SLOH01; genus SLOH01. Next base: position 2,843 of record SLOH01000108.1, read on the forward strand.
TTGCTCTTGAAGCGTAGATAGCTGCAGTATAACCGGCTGGTCCTGATCCAATAATTACGACTGGCGCTCGTTTCATTATTTCTCCTTCCTAAAAATGAAATGACATGCTACCAAGTACGCTACTTTTTTTACAGTGGATTTTTATTCGAATTTCAATTATAATTTTCAGTTTAAAACGGGAGTTCTCTCATTGAAGGAGCTTGTACTCAAGGCATTTAATTTAGGTCAGGAAGAGGTCAAGTCTACCTTTCTGTTTTGCGTCCTTTGTTATGTATGGGCATTTGCCATTACTCTTGGTATGAGATACTCCGACTCCCTGTTTATTCTTCAAATCGGATCTGAATATCTACCTGCGACTTATCGGTATGAATCTATTGGGATGATCCTACTTTCCTCTTTTCTGCTATTTTCCTATAGTCGCTACCCCGTCATTTACATCTTTCGCGGGGTCATTGTTGCCGCTCTTCTCTTTTATAGTTTCGTCTCATTTTGCTTTATCACGGAGACGGGAACTCAAACTCGCGCCCTATGGTTTGCGTTAAATGTCTTTGGCACGCAATTGTTTACGGTTGGAATTACAGCCATCTGGACTCTCATTGACTACTATTATGAAAACCACCGTGCAAAGCGCCTTTTTGGCATGTTCAGCTCGATGATCTTTATGGGGGCAATTACAACAGGATTAATCATGAGGAGCGGGCTGTTAAACCGAACGGTCTTCACAATGTTAATGGCAGCACTTGTGTTGTTTACAGGAGTATGGGTCTCTTTTATCTCTTCAAAAATGGGCTGTTCTTCTCGGGACAAAAGCAATCGATACGCCTTTTCGCTGACAAAGCTCATTGGCGGAATTGCAGACTCGAAATTTGCAAAGCTTGTGATTGCTGCAAATCTTTTAACTTTTCTTTTGTGGGTGATTACGGAATATAACTACCTACATGCATTTGAAATGCGATTTCAACGGATGGCGAATGAGCAGCAGTCTCCACTTCCACAATTTATGGGGCTCTGCTTGTCTGTTGTCGGTGTCTTCAACCTGATCTTCGGCCTTTTCTTTTACAGTCGGATTATCGAACGCTATGGAATTTGGAACGTCCTTTTATACACCCCTTCTCTGTTTTTAGTGATGTTCTTTGGCTGGTATCTGTACGATCTGTTTCTTTTTCCGCTGATTGGCGTATTTATTGTGGAAGGGACTTTATACGTGATTGACGATAGCAACTTTAGTCTTCTGATTAAGAAATTGCCACCGACCTATAAAAATCAGGTCAGGGTTCTGATTGAAACGTTTTTTGAGCCGATCGGGATGTTGATTAGCGGAATTATTCTAGGACTCCCCTATCTTAACAGCAAATTTTTGGGGTTAATCTTCGCTGTACTTCTCTTTGTTGTTGCTTTTGCTCTAAAGTCGACTGTTAAAAGGGAAACTGAGCGGACTGAGCCTGAACTTTCCACCCGAGCATAATGGGAAGAGAAGGCCCGTCCAAAGAGTGGACAGGCCGATTAAATCTACTCTTTCACGTTTGTTTCAATGTACGTGATTACATCACCAACGGTTTTCATTTTCTCCGCTTCGCCTTCTGGAATCTCAATTCCAAAATTCTCTTCAAATGTCATCACTAGTTCCATGATATCAAGTGAATCGGCGTTAAAATCCTCAACGAAGGATTTTTCCGGTGTGACTTGTTCTTTCTCTGTTCCGAGTTGTTCTACAATAATTTCAACAACTTTATCTTGAATTGTCATTTTTTGTTCCTCAATGATTGATTTAAATAGTTCTTCCGCCGTCGACTACAAATACTTGTCCGGTGATATAGTCAGATAGAGGGCTCGCTAAAAAAAGCGCCATTTGTGCAATATCTTCCGGTTTACCCAGACGGCCAAGTGGGATCGAATCTAAGATTGCTTTCGTTTGATCCTCTGTTAACCTGTCTGTCATAGGGGTCTCAATAAATCCGGGGGCAATGCAATTGATGCATATATTTCGGCTTGCCACCTCTTTGGCTAAGGTTTTGGAGAATCCGATCATCCCGGCCTTTGAA
>SLOH01000115.1 GCA_007132595.1 Waddliaceae bacterium
CGCCTTTGCAAGGTTTCCTTCCAGTTTCTCATAAATCGGGTCGCCAAGACCCGGGAGAATCCCTTCGACAAAAAACTCTACCACTCCACCCACTGAATCGCCGGACGTTTTTGCCTCTTTGATACAGGTTTGCATTTGATGGCATGCATCTGGATCCGGGCAATAAAGTGGGCTCTTAAGCGCTGTAGATTGCAAATCTGACTTCGGGATCTTTGCGATGATTTGATGAATTTGCTTTGTGTATGCGCAAACAGAGATTCCAAAATGACCAATGAATTGCTTGGCGATCGCGCCTGCTGCGACACGGCACGCAGTCTCTCTTGCAGAGGCTCTGCCGCCGCCCCTCCAGTCGAAAATGCCGTACTTTTCAAGGTATGTGAAATTTGCATGCCCGGGCCTTAGAAGGTGTTTGATCGGCTCGTATTTGGAAGAGTCGGTATCGCGGTTCCAAATGATCATTGAAATCGGCGCCCCGGTTGTCTTTCCCTCAAACATTCCGGAAAGAATCTCCAATTGATCGGGTTCTTTTCTTGAAGTCACAAATGCGCTTTGCCCCCCTTGACGTCTGGAAAGCTCGCATGCCATCTGTTCAATGTCAAGCGCAAGGCCGGCTGGGCAGCCATCAACGACAACACCGATCGCTTTGCCGTGAGACTCACCCCAAGTGGTAATACGAAAGAGATTTCCAAAGCTATTTTTCAAGTGAACTCCCAAATATATAAAACAAAATAATGCCCTTTTGAATGGATATCAAGAAAGAAAAGAGAGCGATTGCCAAAACCCGCGTATTTAGCGTGAATTGATCGGAAGTTCCCTCAGGATAATTGCCGTTACTTCCTCTTTTGTCTTGCCCGTGATATCCAATTGAAACTGGGCAATCTTCTCAAAGACGGTAGTCCTTTTATTCCATAACGCCTCAAACGACTCGTCAAAGTGAATGGGGTCAAGAAAAATCGGCTCGTGCTTTTTCAACCGTTTTTTCAAAATTTCTTTGTCCACTTTTAAATAAATGACGGTCCCTAAGTTTAAGAGGATCTCTCTATTTTTTTCGGACTCAAGCGTCCCTCCCCCAATAGAAATCAACTGATTTTTAACACCTGCTAATGAACCGACGACCGTTTCTTCCATCTCTCGAAAGCTTCTCTCTCCATACTGCTTAAAGAGTTCCCGAGGTGTCATCTGATGCTGCTTCCTAAGCAGCTGATCTGTCTCAGTAAAAGAAATTTTACACACTTTTGATAAATAGCGACCGATCGTACTCTTTCCACATTTGGGCATTCCGCATAAAATTGCATTCATATCAGCTCTTCAATTCCGGGGAGAGTGTGTGCAAAATTTGGAAATGTTTTTGCTACGCACCCGATATCGCGCACGTAGGATTTACCCTTCGCCCCGAGCCCGGCGACAGCCAGAGCCATTGCGAGGCGGTGATCATGATGAGAAAACAGGTCTGCCCCCTTTAATGGAGCGCCCTCGATTATTAAGCCATCTTCTCTCTCTTCAATTTTCGCGCCCATTTTTCGAAGCTCTTTTGTCACGCAAGAGAGGCGGTCGCACTCCTTTCCTCTTGCCCCTTTTACGTTTTTAATCACTGTTGTCCCCTTTGCAAAACACGCAACGACAGCAAGGATAGGCACTGCGTCAATACAGTCGTTGACATCTGCCTCGATTGCTTTCAGCGGTCGCCAATCAACTGTATTGCCATCAATTAACGCTCCCATCGATCGAAAAAAATCAAAAAGCTTCTTATCGCCCTGGGGATCTGTAAAATCGACTCCCTTAAACGCAAGACTTGAGCGCGTAATCATTGCCGATGCGACCGGAAAGGCAAGTGAACTTAAATCGCCGGGAACTGTATAGTTAAAGGACTTGATCTTTGCATTTCCCTGTAAAGTAAAGCGGTTATACGCCTCTCTTTCATACGGGATGTTTAGGAAGTCAAGCCAATTGAGCGTAAGTGAAACCCAAGGCTTTTCCCCAGGATTGACGACTGTAAAAGTCACTGGAAAAGGGGCCAAACTTGCGGCAATTAGCAAGGCTGAGACAAATTGCGAGTCTTCACCCAAAACGTTGCAGGTATTTTTTTTCCAAGGCCCCCTCACTTTTACCGGCAGGTAGCGATTTGATATAACCTCTACTCCCAGCTGCTCGAGCGCATCTGTCAGCGGATCAATTCTTCGTAGAGTCTTTAGCGAACGATCGCCCGTAATTGTCACTTCTTTACATCCTAGGCTTGCAATTGCAGTTAAAAAACGAGAAACAATTCCTGAGTTTCCCGCATCTATTGTGCATTTTTCAAAGCGCATGTCTGTGCCGGTAATCTGAAGAGACTCCCCTTTTTTATGAATGCGCGCTCCGAACATATGGCATGCATTAATCATCGCAAGGGTATCGGGTGAGTTTAATGGTCGGATAATTTCACTGTTGCCCCCTGCAAAAGATGCGAAGAGTATCGCCCGCAGTGTCTGCGATTTAGAAGGGGGAACAGTGACTGTCCCCCCGACTTTTGATGGTGTAATCAGATAATCTTTAGTCAATCGATAGAACAAAATACGCTGGGAAAGCGAAATTGTTATTCGGACGAAGCACAGCGTTTATGCTGACCTCTTCACCGATCTTGTTTTGAAGATTTACTTTCGTACTATAGATAAACGCAATCGGGAGTTGATTGCTCTGGTTTACCAAAATATAGTTACCTGGCTTATTTCGAACAGGGCGATCATACACTTCGACGATCCCGCGTAAGTTCACCATATCCTTTTGTTGATCGGCATAAAAGTCCTCAATAGTCCCTTCATTTTCCTGTGCCCACTGCTGATAGATTCTTTGTTCGGCCGGAATCCATTCAGTCATTTTTCCATTCATTGCCATTTCATTTGAGTTCCAGTCATCGGCACGTCCCGATGGAGCGGCTTGTCTTGCAAACTGCAGTCGGCTCTCTATTTCCTGAAGCTCTCTGCTCTTCTCTTCTATCTTTCGTTGAAACTGATAGCTTTGATCTTCCCAGTTTTTCGAATGATAATGCGTGGCATTTTCCAGGTAATCAACTTTAAGCTTGAGATAATCTTCTTGTAAATTGGCAAGAGCATCTTTTGCTTGTGCGACATAACCTGGGAAATCTTGATAATCTGCGATAATCGTCTGGTAGTTTGCGATTGCTTGATTCAAGTCAATTTCTTCAAACGGTCGGCTAAGCTCCCACTGCGCAATCTGACTGCTTTCGGCAAGAAGTTCTTTTGCGTGTACGACGCGATTTTCATAATTCTTAAGAAAGGCGCGATCTCCGACTTTAGCAATGTAATCTTTAGCAATATAAAATCTGGAGTTTTCAGGCGCGTTGATTTCCAACCACTTTTTGCTTACAGGACTCACAGTCCCTTTCACACGATCTCCAGTATTTAACTGAGCAAGTATGGGTGAATCAACAGAGGGCTCCAATCGAACATTCACATTCGACCCCTCAACCACACCATCTAGTACAAAAGGGCGATAGATATACGCCTTAGTTCCGCTAGGAGGTTCAATTATATAGTAATCATCGACCTCACCTACGACAACAAACATCTCTCCTTGATCCACTTGCCGAATAATCGGACCATCAAGGTTCGGGTTTAATCGCAAGCGCACTTTATTTCGAGTGACTCTTCCGGTAAATTCTTCGCCTGAGCAATTTGCAGACACTCCAACAAAAGTCATCAGCACTGCACTAAGGAGTAAGTTTTTGAATCGCATTTCTATTCTCCCTGAAATGTAGAAAGTTATTTCGTGCATTGTAGTCGCGGAGTGAATTTCGCGCAAGTTTCCAAATTAAGATCAGACCTTCCTTAGGAGCCTCGATGCATTTTTTGAAAATGTATGGGTGAATTTATGAAAAACTTTGGTATATTTACGAAAACGGTTGAAAAGAATCTGCAGATAGAGTATAAAAGTTTTGTATTATTTGAATTTCAAGGTAAAGAAATGAAGGTTAAAGCTTCTGTAAAACCAGATAAGTCTAAAGGGGATAAACTAGTCAAAAGGCGCGGTAGACTATATGTCATCAATCCACGTAACCCCAACAGAAAACAAAGACAAAAGGGACCTGCAAAGAGATAAGTAAATATGGCAAGAAAAGCACTCATCGAAAAAGAAAAGCGACGCGAAAAAGCCGTCAACCAAGCATGGGACAAACGACAAGCGTTGAAAAAACGTGTCGTCGACAGCACACTTAATGATGAAGAAAGAGAAGAAGCACGCATTCAATTAAATAAGATGCCGCGCGACACTTCCCCTATTCGTTTAAGAAATCGCTGCCAAATCACCGGAAGACCGAGAGGTTATTTACGCAAGTTTAAAGTTTCGCGTAATGTATTCCGAGAAAAAGCGTCTTACGGAATGATTCCGGGAATGACCAAGTCAAGCTGGTAATTCACTAGCAAGTATCATCATAAGATATCGCCAGATAAAAGCGCCTTCAGTTTTGGAGGTGTTTTTTTTATCTAATCAGATCGAAGGAAAGAGAAATCTTCAATCCTTTTCCAATCTTCCATCCCTTGCTTCCACACAAATTGAGAATAAAGAATTTCATTCGTTTGAATTTTTTCCTTCAATACAGCTTGTTTGACCGGGCCGTGCTGCTGATGGTCGGAATCTAAATAGTACCAAAACACTTTTTCGTCTTCACTTAACTCCCTAACCTCTTCTTCCTCTTCATCTTCCTCATTTAAAGAGGGTAAATAGAGAAGCAAAAGAATTCCAAGTAGGCCAATCAAAAATCCGATTGCAAACCAAGCGTACGGATTTCTTCCCCTCTTAACTGCTAGGTAGCTTGCTAGGATGGGGATGCTAATGAGAA
>SLOH01000022.1 GCA_007132595.1 Waddliaceae bacterium
CTTTTCCTTTGCTCGACTTGACTTTGTACGCTCAGGTCCTAAAACAGAACAGACCCCCTAACTTTAAGTATTTATGAATCACAAGCCCGAATACCACTCTCACGAAGAGTTCATCAATCGCTCAAACAAACTGAAAGAAATTCAAGAGCTTGGCATTGACCCATACCCGCATCAATTTCACCCGACTCATCACGCTGCCATGCTGCACCAAGAGTTTGATAATGAAACCATCGGTTCAAGCGAAGATGCAGCTCTAAACAAAACCATTCACGTTGTTTTTTCCGGACGTCTTGTCTTGTTTAGAGCCATGGGGAAAAATGCATTTGCCCACCTTCAAGACTCAACGGGCCGCGTACAGGTCATGTTTAATCGAGACCTTACAACTTTAGAAGGATACACTCCTTCCGGCGATCAGCCGACTAAACCGCTTAAGGTCATAGAAAAAAAATTCGACTTAGGAGACTTTGTCGGCGTAGAGGGGCATCTTTTTCACACGCAAAAAGGCGAGCTGACCATTTTTGTCAAGAAAGCCACCCTTTTATCCAAGTCTCTCCTTCCTCTTGCCGAAAAACACTCCGGGCTTGCAGATAAAGAGACGCGCTACCGCAAACGATGGCTTGATCTGATCAGTAATCAAAAGGTATGCGACACCTTCCGCAAGCGTAGCAAGATCCTTCGTATTATCCGCGACTACTTTGAGAATCAAAACTTCCTCGAAGTTGAAACCCCTGTACTCCAGAGTATTTATGGAGGTGCTGAAGCTCGGCCGTTCAAAACACTTCTCAACGCTCTTGAACAAGAAATGTTCATGCGCATCTCCCTGGAAATCCCTCTCAAAAAACTGATTGTCGGCGGATTTGAGAAAGTGTTTGAAATTGGACGCGTCTACCGAAATGAAGGGATCGACCGTAACCACAATCCCGAATTTACTCTACTTGAAGCGTACGCCGCCTACTGGGATTACAATGACATGATGGCCCTCATGGAGAATTTGCTCGAAACTTTGGCAGTCAAACTGTATGACACCACGACTTTAGCTGTTCACAACCCCCATACTGAAGAAGTCGTTGAGCTTGATGTGAAGGCGCCTTGGCCACGTTTGACGATGAAAGAGGCAATTAAAAAATTTGCCGATATTGATGTCGACTCTCTCAGTGATGATGCGCTCTACACACGTTTAAAAGAGAGCGGCCATGTGGATGAGGAAAGGCTGAAACTTCTCTCTCGCGGCTTAATGATCGCAGCCCTTTTTGAAGTTTACGCCGAACCAAAGTTGATTCAGCCGCATCATATCATTGACCATCCGCAAGACACGACTCCCCTTTGCAAGTTGCACCGCAATGAAAAAGAGCGCCAAGATGCGATTGTCGAGCGTTTTGAGAGTTTTATTCTTGGGGGTGAGATATGCAACGCCTATTCTGAACTCAACGATCCGATCCAACAGCGTGAACTTCTCGAAAAACAAGCGATGCGACTTGAGCAAGGCGATGAAGAAGCAAGCCCCTTAGACGAGGAGTTTATCGAAGCCATTTGCCAAGGGATGCCACCGACAGGCGGGATTGGAATTGGAATCGACCGCTTAATCATGCTCTTGACCGACTCTCACTCGATTCGCGATGTTCTTCTCTTTCCTTGGATGAAGCCGGTGAGTCATTCTGATCAGTCATCTGCCCATTCAAGCGAGTCCGATAAGTGACCCCAAGACCTTCCTTATTAAATGCGTGCGTCTTTGTCGAATGTCTTCGAAAAAGGGACAAAATTTAATAAGCTGAAGTTTTCAGATCATCCTTGAAGATTATCAAGCGAAAGCGCATCGGTCGGACACGCTGTAATGCACGGGGTATCCTCACACCTAATGCAAGGATTTTGATCGGGAAAAATCACCGGATGGCGCGTTTGCATATCTTCAACAAGAATCACATCTACCGGACATGCGATCATACACGCATCGCAGCCGGTGCAATCCCTTTTAAACTTCGCATCGTCAACTGGAGCGCCAGGAGGTCGTTGGCGACGCCTCGGAAGGTATTTCTCCAGAGGTGATGCGCAGAGATGAAAAAAATATGAGAAAAACTGCTTTCGATTCAAAGCGCCTTTACCCGCTGTCCCTTGGGAGTGTCTTCTACTAGATAACCGAGCGCATGAAGCTCATCGCGCAGCTCGTCTGATCGATTCCACTCTTTATTTGCCCGAGCACTTTTTCTCTGGTCTAGGAGCGCTTGGATATTTTCAGGCATCTCCTCTTCTTGCTCAAACTCAAGGACAGACAATACTTGATTGAATGCTTTCAAAAGATCCGCCACGTTTTCAGCCTCAATTTTGCTGATTTGATTTTCATCGATCAAGCGATTTGTCTCCCGTACAAGTTCAAAGAGGGCGGCGAGGGAGATTGAAATATTTAGGTCGTCAGCAATCCCTTTAGCAAACTGCTCAAAAGCGCTTTCGATTAAAGGTGCGGCTTTCCCTGCCCCCTCTTGGGTGTCCACTTCTTTCAATCGTCTGATAAAATCTTGCAGGCGATTGAGCGAGTGTCTTACAGCATCCAACTCTTCAAGAGTAAAATTCAACTGCGTCTTATAGTGCGTTTGCAAGAGCATATAGCGGATCTCTCTTCCCGTGTACCCCTTTTCTAATAGGTCGCGAAGAGTGAAGAAGTTTCCCAGACTCTTAGACATTTTCTTTCCGTCGACGATCAAGTGCTCGGCGTGCAGCCAATACCTTACAAACTGTTTGCCTGTACACGCCTCGGATTGGGCAATTTCATTTTCATGGTGGGGAAAAATATTGTCGACCGCACCGCAGTGGATATCGATGGAAGGGCCCAAAATCTCCATTGCCATAGTCGAGCATTCCAAGTGCCAGCCCGGCCTTCCCTTACCAAACGGACTATCCCAGTAGATTGTTCCATCACGTTCTTGATCATACCCCTTCCACAAAACAAAATCAGAGGCATTTTCCTTGTCATATTCATCATGCGCCACACGCCGAGAGGCGCCTGATTGCAGATCACTTAGCTTTAAGTGAGAAAGACAGCCGTACCTTTCAAACTTATCAATGGCAAAATAGACGCTTCCATCACTGCCCTGATACGCCACCTCTTGATCCAAAAGAGATTGGATCAGGTCGATCATTTGAGGGATATAATGGGTTGCCTTCGGGTAATGTTCCACTTTTTCTATGCGGAGCGTATTCAGATCGTGAAAAAACGCCTCTTCAAAGGGTTTTACAAACGCTTCAAGGGTGACTCCTTTTTGATTTGCGCCGTTAATGGTCTTATCATCAACATCTGTAATATTCATCACTTGCTCAACTTCATACTTGAAGAACTTCAGGGTACGTCTGAGCAAATCTTCAAATATATAAGCGCGGAAATTCCCAATATGTGCAAAATTGTAAACCGTCGGGCCACAAGTGTAGAGTTTGACCCGGCGGTCCCTTGGCAAGGTCACCTTTTCTTTTTTTCTGCTTTCCGTATTAAAAAACTGTAGAGTAAAATTTTCGATCTGTTGCATGTGGCATCCGCTTACTGATTAATGTATTTTAGATGTAAAAATTACCACAATTTACCAATACCATCAAATCATTCTATCTGTTTTTAGGAAGCTCAGCTCTTGCAAAAATATTCGGATCTTCTTACTTTCGTCTACACATTAAACGGCTTTGCGCAGGACCTCTAAATAACTTGGATTTAATCTAAGGAACCCCTGATAAACTCAGGTTTATTAAATTTAGACTGAATTTTTTCTGAAATTTGAAAAAACAATCGAACTTAACTACTTGATAGTTAAATGAGTGCGTTTTTGTCGAATTTAGGGAAAAAGGCACTAAATTTAAAATTCTGAGTTTATCAGGGGTTCCCTAAGGCTCCTTGAAGGTGCATTATGGTAGTTGCAGTTACTCAAGATCATCAAATTCCCCTTCGAGAGGGTGAAATCGGTGCGCTTGAAAAATTTTCAATCAAGCACCCCCATCTTGTTAAAGCTGCAAAGGCGATCGCAAGTATTGCGATTCCCATCTTTATTGCAATCACACTTGTCTGCACTAGTTATTTTAGCCCGATTTTATTTGCTGCTTCATATATCGCCATCAATCTCACTTCTTTAGCCCTTTCTTGGTCTAATTCTAGAAGGTTTTTAGAAAGAAATAACTGGAGACATAAGACTTTAGATGAAGAAAAAAGACAGCTACATATTTTAAATGTCACACACAATATAAATTCCACTGTGATTAATATAAATCGGCTACAAGCAATTATAGAAGTCGTGATTAGCATTGCCTTAGGTCAATTGATTAGAGCATTTCAAGGCGTCTTGTTGCTGGTTTATGTCGAATGGCAGCTCAACGGTATGGCAAAAAAACTTCGAGCCATTATTTCCAGCTGTATTGAAAGAGCCGCACACAGCGTTCATCGATTAGCAAAGAATTCGATTGTAGACCCATTGGATCGGCTTTTGCAAATGTCATCAGTAGAGGTTGGCCAAGCAGCAAATCGCTGCCCCCAAATGTGTCTATTAAAAATGATCAAGCATCGAGATCAAAATCCAGCAGGTTTTGAAAGACTCATTAGAGTGTTGAATGGAGAAATTGTCTGCTACTATAAGCAAAATCATGCCAATAACCTAAATGTTAAAGAAATCGCCTTGCGACAACAAAGGATAAGAAAAGTTCTTACTCAAGTGCCAATAGAAGAGTGTGAAAACCTCTTCCAACTTTACAAAGAGGGTCAAACCCCACAGCATGAATTTGAAGCCTTATGGCAACACGACATCTCTAAAACCAGCCTAGCTTCTCTCGCAGTAATAAATCCGC
>SLOH01000162.1 GCA_007132595.1 Waddliaceae bacterium
GAGCGCTCGCTTCTCGACAAGAACACACTGGAAAAAAATATTTCGGGAATTCGCAAAGATATCGAAACGCTCGTTCCCGGGGCGGTTTTACTCAATAACTATGATTGGTTTGAGGGATTTTCCTTTGTTGAATTCCTGCGCGATGTGGGCAAACATTTTCGTGTCGGACCGATGCTTGCCAAGGAAAGTGTACGCACACGTCTAGAGTCTGAAGAGGGAATGAGTTTCACAGAGTTTAGCTATCAATTGCTTCAAGGTTATGATTTCCTACATCTCTATGAGAACCATGGGGTCACAGTGCAAATCGGTGGGAGTGATCAGTGGGGGAATATTACCGCAGGAAAGGAGCTTGTTCGCAAAGTCAAAGGGAAGAATGTTCACGGCTTGACATTTCCGCTCTTGACGACGGCGGATGGAAAAAAATTCGGAAAAACCGAAAAAGGCGCCATTTGGCTCTCAAGCGAAAAACTCTCTCCCTATGACTTTTATCAGCACTTATTCCGAGTTGGAGATGATGATGTGATTCGCTTTATGAAAATGCTCACATTCATAGAACTTGATGAGATAAAAGCAATTGAAAGGCAAATGAAGCAAGCAGATTATATCCCAAATACTGCTCAACGTCGGCTTGCAGAAGAGGTTACGCGTCTAGTTCATGGTGAGGAAGGCGTTGCGCTTGCCAAAAAAATTACCGCACACGCAGCTCCCGGAAAGGTTACTGAACTGAATGAACAGACTTTGAAACAAATGGCAAGCGAATTGCCGTGTCATGATAAATTGAGGGAAGAGCTACTTGAAAAACCTCTCATTGAGGTTGCCGTTGCTACTTCAATGATCAAGAGTAAAGGCGAGGCAAAGCGTCTCATACGCGGCGGTGGGCTATACTTAAACAATAAAAAAGTTTCTGATGAAAATCAAATGATCGCAGAGTCAGATTTGATTTTTGGAGAATATCTTCTGTTTGCAATCGGGAAGAAAAGAAAAGAGATTATTCGTGTCTCAAATTATTCTTGATACAAAACAGAATTTGTATATGATGAACATTACTTATTTCCTGAATTGAGGAGTCGCAAGGTATGGAACCAAGTGAATATAAAGAAGAAGACGATCAAAAAAAACAGACAATGACGAAGAAGAAATTGATTCATTCAATTTCTCAAGACAAAGGGATACATCCAAATGACGTGCGTCATGTGGTTCAGGCGTTTTTGGATAAAATGACAGAATGTCTATCCAAAGGTGAAAGATTGGAATTTCGAGATTTTGGAGTTTTCGATGTTGTCATGCGAAAACCTAAAATCGGGCGTAATCCTAAAAAAGCTGCCGAACCAATTATCATTCCTGAAAGACGTGCGGTTAAATTTTCCCCAGGGAAGAAAATGCGTCAGTTGATTGAAAGCATAAGCGAACAGGAGTAGTTGTGCTTTTTCATTAATCTCCGGATTTTTCTTGGAAAAAAGACGGATTCTTAATATCCTAAACGTCACACTTTTTGGGGTTTTATCATGTCTTTTCCACGTTTTTTGGGCGTATTATCCGTAATCATGTTCGGTGCAATACTCACTGCCTCCTTTTTTAAAAAACAAGATAGGCAGTCCCTCCCATTGCAAATGGATGAAGTTGTCACCATTGCAACTCCGGGCGATGAGGAGGGGCTGACCGTTGAGCTTGAGCAAACCCTTCCAGAAGAGGAAGGAGAGGCTGAGGAACAACAAATAGGTGTGAGTGAGGAGGGCCAAGACGAAAGCCTTGAAGAGGTCGATCGGTTACACGAGCTTTTTTCTGTCACAGGAAAGAAAAGCCCAATTGTCCAAACAATCACCTACAAATCAAGTGTGCCTTGGCTTAAGGGTAGGTCCGCATGGCTTTGCGATTATGCCACGCATTACCAAACGTCGCGTCACTTCATTGCTCGAAGCTTAAACGGGAAACCGGATTATGAAAAACAAGATGTTGCCAATGGCGATCGATTTAATGTTTTAAATCCGGACCTCGATATAAAGTTTCACTTGCTTGTTGATCTTGAAACTTGCCGCATGTGGTTTTCGTATCAAGAAGGGGAAAGTGATAAGCGCCACCTCTTAAAGACATATAAAGTTGGAATCGGCAGGCCAGATGAGCACAGCTCTTCAGGCTATCTTACGCCAATTGGGAAATATAGTTTGGGCGATCGCGTTGCCACATTCAAGCCAAGAAGATATGCACTGCACCAAGGGGAGCGCAAGGAGATGATTCAAGTTTTCGGTACCCGTTGGATTCCATTTAATGAAGAAATTGAAGGGTGTAGCGAGCCTGCAAAAGGGTTTGGGATACATGGGCTTCCTTTAGTGAAAAATGAGGATGGTGTGATTAAAGAGAACTTAGACAGTATTTGCAAGTATGAAAGCGATGGCTGCATTCGTCTCACAACGACCGATATCGAAGAACTATTTGCCGTTATTATCACAAAGCCGACTGTGATCGAGTTAGTCAAAGGGGTCCAGGGAATGAATTTAAAGTCCGAAATGTATGAATAGAGATTTAAGTAAAGTGTAATTCAAATGGACATCCTACCTCATGAAAAGAAAATCTACGAATATCTCAATGCGATCAATCACCTGAAAAAACAAAGCAAGGGCGAGGCGGTCTTCGAAGAGGAGATTCACAAATTAGAGGCTAAGCTTGAGCAGATTAAGGTGGATGTATTTAGCACCTTAACGCCTTGGCAGCGTATTCAAATTTCCAGGCATCCGGGTCGACCGCACACGTTGGACTATATCGAGAACATCTGTGATCGATTTATCGAGCTTTCCGGTGACCGTCTATACAGTGATGACACTGCAATTATCGGTGGGTTGGCAAAAATTGGAAATTTGCACTGCATGCTCATCGGGCAAGAAAAAGGTAACGATACGGAAAGTCGCGTGAAACGTAACTTTGGGATGGCACACCCCGAAGGGTTTCGCAAGGCCCTTCGCCTAATGCGCATAGCTGAAAAATTCCAAATGCCTGTTGTTACTTTCCTCGATACACCGGGCGCTTACCCCGGGCTTGTCGCAGAAGAGAGAGGTCAGGGAATGGCGATTGCTGAAAATCTTCGAGAAATGTCAATCCTAAAATGCCCAATTATTGTTGTCATTATTGGGGAAGGCTGCTCAGGAGGCGCGCTTGGGATGGGGGTAGGAGATAGTATCGGCATGCTGGAACATGCGTATTACTCAGTGATTTCTCCGGAAGGATGCGCTTCAATCCTGTGGAAAGACCCCGGGAAAAATATTGATGCCGCCGGAGCTCTCAAACTGAACTCTGAGGATTTAGAGAAGTATGGAGTGATAGATGCGGTCATTAAAGAGCCGATCGGCGGAGCTCACCTTGATCCGATGGCCGCAATGGATAATGTGAAGGAGTTTATCCTGGAAAAATGGCGTATTCTCCGTAATATTCCGACCCACTTACTGCTGGATCAGCGCTATACCAAATTTAGGTCTATTGGCGCTTTTGAAGAACATGAGGCTGAAAAGTGAGTTGGCTTCTTCGGGCTTCGTTAAGTCAGCCTAAAAACCGCACGTTGCTTTTCATTATCGTGATCTCAATGATCTTACTGACGACTGCCTCTCAACTTGAGATGCTCGCCATCGGGATTCTAACTAATAAGAGTTCCGGTGATGGCTCATCCAATATCATCCAAGGGACAATCGATACGATCAACCCTTATCTTGACCTCTCAAATAGCTGGCAAAATCTTGCAATTTTTATTGTTTTTGTCGCTGTTTATAAAGCAATTAACATGTTTGTTTATCGCTATAGCAATAAGAAACTCTCCATCTACGTCTCTCGAGATCTGAGGAAGAAATATTTCGAACATATGCAAAAACTTCCGATGCGCTTCTTTCTTGATTATAATATCGGCTCGCTCGCCTCAAGAGTGAGTTATGACTCGATGATGATTGCCGATGCGATAAATGCAGCGCTTGTGAATTATATTCAAACACCCTTCACACTTCTAACCACACTCGTCCTTTGTTTTTACACCTCTTGGCAGCTTTCTCTTCTCATTTTTATCGGGTTTCCCTCACTTCTGCTACCGATTGCCTATCTTTCCGGTAAAGTTAGGCGGGTTTCCAAACAGCTTCAACAACAACAAGAAGATTTTGCATCCGTTCTTATCGACTTTCTACGCGGTATACTGACAGTCAAGGTGTTTGCAATGGAAGATGTGTCGGAACGTAAATACAAAGAGCAAAATGAATCGATGGCCTATCTTGAGAAAAAAGGTGCCAGATACGACCTTGCCACGCGTCCAATTGTTCACACATTGGCAATGGTCTTTCTTTCGATCTCCTTACTTTGGGGACTGTACGGTCTAGATCTTTCTGTTCCCGAGGCGTTTTTTTTCTGCGGTCTTTTGCATGTGTTTTATGAACCGTTAAAGAAGTTTGCCGAACAAAACGGACAAATTCAAAGAGGGATTGCCGCATCCGAAAGGATGCAGGATATCTTAAACATCCAATTTGCTGATGAGGAAGGAAAAGAGCCATTTACAGAGTTCTCAAGGGACATCACCCTGAACAATGTCAGTTTTAGTTACGGGGAGCAGCCGATTCTCTCTAACATCTCCTTTACGATCAAAAAGGGGCAGAAAGTCGCGCTTGTCGGTCCGACGGGATCGGGGAAGTCGACTCTTGTTCAACTACTTCCAAGGCTTTACGAAGTCAATGAGGGAGAAATTCTAATCGATGGGGTTCCTCATACCACCTATTCTCAAAAATCGCTCCGCGAAAAAATCGCATTTGTTCC
>SLOH01000180.1 GCA_007132595.1 Waddliaceae bacterium
AAAAAAAAAAAAATGGATTAAAGATAGAGAGAGTAAGAGGATTTGGAAAGACGCAGTCAAATCTTTAGAAAATAAAGAAAAAGGAGTGAAGTATGAAAGTTTTAAAATTCTTAATACCAATGTAGCTATTGGACACAACCCTGAATTAAAGGAATTAGCAAAAATAGAAGAGATGTCTTCAAAAGAGTTTTCTCCGGAAACGTTGAAGAGGGATCCCACTAAGAGGGTAGAAGATGATGATGTTAAGATTATGACCGGGGCAGAAAATGACCAAGGCAAAGTGGACGATGTTTCAGAGAGTAAAGAATGGCGATTTTCACCGCAGCAGTATATTTCAAGACAGATGAATCAATACGAAAAACTAAAGCAAACAATTAAAGAAACGGCGCACCAGCTTCCAAGTGCCTCGAATACAAGCAAGCTTCTTGAACAGCTGGATCCAAGACTCGAGGGTTTTGATCAACTAGATGATGCCGAAAAGAAAAGTGTTAAGGAAGAGTTAAAGGGGCCTGCCAATCAACTGCTAGAAATCAGGAATCAGTTGAAAACTTTAGAAAAATGCTTGAATGCTCGAGATGGTGAAACTCCCGCAATGCGAATCATGGGTCAATTAGATAAAATGAAGCCCCACATGACAGTGAGTCAAAAGCTTCAGTTTAAAATGTTACAACTCCCCCCGCACCACGTGATTAATACGGGGAAGCGTGCGCTAAAGCCGTATCAGGAGCGTAGCAATGACTATGAGGAAATATCTTTAATTGATGATGTCAATGAATGTTTAAATAGGCTCGAAAACTGCGGGATAATTTCTCCAGGGGGATATTACGCATAAAAAAGTCTCTTGGCATTGCAGCCGATTCTGTGTATAGTATTTCACATGACAATTGCCAACTATTTTACGATCTTTCGCATCTTTATCAGCCCGATTTTTTTATTGATCTATTTAGAACATGAGACTGTTGGGATTTCCAGTCAAACTCTTCCCTATCTTCTTCTCATCTTACTCATCGTCTCCGAGGCGTCAGATGCCATTGATGGATATTTGGCTAGAAAACTAGAACAGGTCACCGATTTTGGGAAAATATTCGACCCGATGGCAGATAGCATCTATCGGATCTCTATTTTTTTGACTTTTACGCTTCAACCAGTCCAGCTCCCGATGCTGTTGATTTTTGTCTTTATCTATCGAGATTCAGTAATCAGCACGCTGCGGACGATCTGCGCGATGAAAGGCTTTGTTTTAGCGGCGAGAAAAAGCGGGAAAATTAAAGCCGTGATTCAAGCGATAGCCGCAATTACTGTCACTATCCTTTTAATTCCTCACTCGCTTGGGATAATTACAACGAGCACACTGCAATCCGCATCTAGCTGGGTTGTCGGTGTTGCCGCTCTTTACACTATAATTTCCGGTATTGAGTATTTTATAGCCAATCGCGAGTACATATCACGTGCGCTAAGACCGATAGGTTCGGACTAAACCAATGAAGATCGTCGGAGTTGGCGCTGCACTTCTTGATTACTTGCTTCATATTACAGACGACTATCTCAAGACAGTTCCGGGCAAAAAGTACGGAATGGAACTTGTAGAAGAAGCGGATTTAATCTCAATTATTGAAAAAAGTGGCTCTATCCCCTCTACAATGGCAGGTGGCAGCGCTGCAAATGTGATTAAGAGCCTTGCCTCTTTGGGGTGGGAAGTTTCTTTAGTTGGTAAAATAGGGTGCGATCAACATGGGGAAACTCTGGAAGAGCACCTAGATGGACTTGGGGTGAACAAACGGCTCATTAAATCTTCAATTTCCACAGGCAGCTCGCTTAGCTTAATCTCTAGGGATGGGAAGCGGACGCTTCGCACCTTTATGGGAGCAAGTCAAACATTTACGGCAAAAGAGCTTAACCCAAAGCAGCTTGCTGGAGCAGGCCTTGTGCATATTGAGGCATATACACTGTTTAGCGATCCAAAATTGACAGAAAAGGCGATGCGCCTTGCGAAGGCGCAAGGATCGATTGTCTCTTTTGATCTTGGGAGCTTTGAAGTCGTCGCTAAGTTTTATGACGAAATCATTTTTCTTCTTCGAGAATACGTTGACATCGTCTTTGCCAATAGCGATGAGGCAAGTGCAATAGAGCCCAAGTCTGCTCATGCCGCATGCGATTATCTGCGCAGTCTTGCCAAGGTTGCTGTTGTCATGCAAGGTCCGGATGGCTGCCTTGTCGCTGATGAAAAGGCCATCAAACACTACCCAGCATTTCCTGTCGAAGCGATCGATACCACCGGAGCCGGCGATCTATTTGCGGCCGGATTTT
Organism: Waddliaceae bacterium; assembly: GCA_007132595.1. Taxonomy (GTDB): domain Bacteria; phylum Chlamydiota; class Chlamydiia; order Chlamydiales; family SLOH01; genus SLOH01. The sequence goes on from SLOH01000180.1 coordinate 2,308, forward strand.
TACACGGATATTTAAATGGAATGGCCCTTGAAAGGTGCGCAAAAATCGGCGCGCTTCTCGGCGGCGCCGTTGTGACAGAAGTCGGGGCAGAGATTCCTAAGGAGAAGTGGACTGCTCTTCTAAATCGTATGAAACGTGATTTCTAAGCTTGTAAATTGCGTACCCGTTGATAATCACGAGCATCACTTGAGCGATTGCCATAATTGCTTGAGCCTCTTCTGTATTGAGGTAAGCGGCTGCAAGAAAGGCAAATGTTGCATAGGAAAAATACAGTCCCCTGCCATAGTTTGGCGATATCTGCTCTGCACACTTGATTCCGACAATAAAATAGGCGTTAATTGTCGAGTAGCCCAGAAGAAGCATAAAGAACGGCATGAAAAACCACATGAATGGAAAAGTGCTTTCGAGCGTACGCTGGACCATAATGCTGGCGGGGATATTTTCATGCCAAGCACCTGAAACTAAAATTAAAAGTACGCTCATTGTGCAAATAAGAAATGTGTCTAAAAGTATGCCGACAATTGCAAGTGTGGCTTGCTTTTGCGGGGTATGGCAGCTCGTTTCACTGTGAATGACTGATGCGTATCCAATCCCGATATCCCCGGAGTATGACGCGCGTCTGATCCCGTGGGAGATCGTCATTAAAAGAGTACTTCCGGCAAACCCTCCTAAGGCAGCGGAACCTGTGAACGCTTCGGTAAAGACCATTTTAAAAAGCGCGGGAATTGACTGAATATTTGCCAAAAGAATCCATGATCCCATTCCTAAAAACAGAAAAACAAAAAGCGGAACTACTGCCGATGCGATGTTAGCAACTCTTTTAATCCCCCCGTTGACTGCATAGAGAATGGCAACGAGTAAGACAACGGTTACAAAGAAGTGGTCGGCACCATGCCAATTTTCGGTGATACTATCGATAATTACGCGAAATTGATAAATCTCAATCCCATAAATACACAAGAGAAAGCAAATTAAAAGCGGAACCCAAGCCTTCGATGTGATTTTTTTAATAAAAATCATCGGTCCGCCGGTGTAACCTCCATTTGCATCGGATATTCTATACTTGACGCCCAAGTAGACTTCGGCATATTTCAAAATCATCCCAAAAGTTGCTGTGACCCAAATCCAGAAAAGTGCTCCAGGACCCCCAAGCTGAACAGCTGTGCAGATCCCGACAATATTTCCAATCCCGACGCACCCCCCGACGCTTGCTAAAAACACTTTGATTGGATGAACACCCTTTCGCTCTCCTTTAGTTGTGGCAAAGAACTCAATGAAAATCTTTAAAATCGTAGGTAGTTTGCGTATTTGGAAAAATCGAGATTTACATGTGATATAGATGCCAAGTATTAAAAGTGCAGGAATGCCAGTAAAATCCCAAGCGATGTCTTCAATTTGAGTCAGATCGATCATAAGTTAGATTTTCAATTTCAAAGTTTAGTAAGTTTTTAAACAGAACAATTTTAGTTGACGCAGACTTAAAAAAAAAGGAAAAAGGAGTGACGTCTTTCGACCCCTGAACAACTCCTACATTCTGGTATGTTCAATGCAGTTTCAATTAAAGGCAGGTATCAAGTAAAATCTAGTGCTTGCAAAACAAAAAATGATTCGTGTACTCTTTTTCATCTATGAGTTTAAAAGTTAAATCCACAACACTTTCGACTGGCCTTGCGATGTTCTCTATGTTTTTTGGAGCAGGGAATGTAGTTTTTCCATTAGGAATTGGCCAGTATGCGCAAGATCAAAATCATTTCGCTGTCATTGGATTATTGATTACAGCGGTTGGTATCCCATTTTTAGGGTTAATCTCCATGACCCTGTATAGAGGCGAATATATGCCTTTTTTTCAACGCATAGGAAAAATTCCGGGATTCTTTACAGCTCTTTTTATTATGACTCTGATCGGACCGTTTGGCGGATTGCCTCGCACAATAACAGTCGCTTTTTCAACATCTAAGCAATTGTTACCCGGTCTTCCACTGACTATTTTTAGCCTAGTTGCCTGCTTGGGGATTTTTCTGTTAACTTTTAAACGAGGGCGAATTCTGGAGATCTTGGGGTATGTTTTAACTCCAATCCTTTTAGTTTCTCTATCCTTAATCCTAATCGTCAGTTTCTTTACCCCTTCTACAACAGTTCCTGCCGAAGATTCCCCTTTCTCCATCTTTACCTACTCTTTGATCGAGGGGTATAAGACAATGGACTTGCTTGCAGCCTTTTTCTTTTCTGGGATGGTGATTTTATGTCTAAAAGAAGAGGAAGAGCATCAAAGTATAAAAAATTTGGTCATTATGACCCTCAAAGCAAGCTGCATTGGCGCCGGTCTACTAGGAATTGTATATGTTGGTTTCAGCTATATCTCCGCGATGCATAGCCAAGCTCTTGAAAGTGTACCGAATCACGAGATGATTGGATTTTTGGCACATCTTTTACTCGGGAAATTTGGCGGACCAATCGC
>SLOH01000172.1 GCA_007132595.1 Waddliaceae bacterium
ATTCATCTGATGGGATATAGATTCAGCGGTCGGTCTTTTGTTCGGGTCTGCAAGGAGCATCTTTTTTGTTAGTTGACAAAGCTCTTTTAATTGAGAGATTTGCCCTTCTGTTTCCTTGTCAAGCTCCTGAATTTTTTGACTTAATCCCTCTGAAATCTCCTCGCCCTTATCCTCATTTTCTAGTAGAGCATTGATTTTATTCGATAGTGCTAGATTGAGCTTTGAATGGAGGCTAAGTTCCAATTGATCCACGTACTGATTCAGGAGTTTTTGTTGTTTTTGAATTTTCTTCTCTCCCCAACTTGTAATTTTTACCATTCTCAAGAGCCTTCGAAAGATCTTACTGCCAAGAGATCCCGAGTCAATTCCGGCAAACGCGCGGTGTTCCACAATCAACTTTTCAACTCCTCTTCGATTTTTTGTGGGGTGAATTGGAGTGTGATCACGTTCTTTTATATCGACAGGAACTAAGGAATCGCCCTTTTCATTGAGAACTTCCTCTTCGAGCGCGCGTATCATGACGATTCCAGATCCAAAAACGTCCCCTTTTTGACTAAGTTTCCCCTCAGGCGGAACAAATCTTAAATTTCCTTTGTACCTGGCATTTTTGTCTTTTACTTCTTTAGATTGTCCAAAGTCCGCAAGTTTAAGAGATAATTTCCCATCATTTTCATAGATAAGAGAGTTTTCCGGCTTGATATCCCCATAGGCATACCCTGCCTTATGCAACTGCGTTAAACCTCTTAAATAATCGCCCATGAGTCGAATTCGGAGCTTAAAGTTTGTTTTTGGACTTCTTAAGGTCTCTTCAAAATCTCCCTTTGCTTTTTCTACTTTCATCGTAAATTTGCCGCCAATGCTCTCATCATTTGATAAAATTGTGTGATCAAGTGCGAGATTAGAGTGATCGTCCGGAATCAACTGCTGAATTTTGCTCATTTTCTTCGCCTCGTTTTTCAGCTCTTTCTGTTGATTAAGAAAAAAGTTTGCTCTTGGAGTGTAAAAGGCCTGTTTTGTCTCTTCAGTTGAGGCGTTTTGCAGGCGAGTTTTGTCTAAAACCCACACATCTTTGACTGCTCCATGAGCGATAAAGTTGAAGGATTTTTTTGCGACTGTATGCGTTTTTTGCATTGCCGTTGCAAAATTGTTCCGTTCGTTTTGATTTGCTCTGCTTAGGTCGGCAGGCGTTGCGGAAGAATCGGGGATGGGGAAATAATTTTGATTGATTTCCATACTTAATATTATTTTTGTATAAATTAATTATATCATATTTGTGGTTAATTTGTTTTTATTTATTTTTTAAGAATCTTTTGTAGTATTTTAGGGGTTGAAATAAGGAATTCCTGAAACATCAGGTGCCATAAATGTCTGCAATTTTTTTTTATCAGTTTTTTCTTTTCAATTTGATTGTAGTTTTGCTAGTGTGTAAGCAGATTTGATTGGAGCAGCACACATTATGTTACGCAAATTTCTCGATTGGCAACTTTCATTGACTGAGAAAGGCAAGCCCCTGCACAAATTACGCTATTTGATTGAAGCCGGTGATAATTTCTTATATGAACCACCGAATCGGACAAAAACAGGTCCGCAAATTCGAGATGCTGTGGACATCAAGCGGTGGATGGTACTTGTCGTCGTTGCACTTATTCCATGTATTTTATGGGCAATTTGGAATACGGGTCTACAGAAAATGGTCTATTCAAGCGGTGACTTCCGCTTGATGGATGAATATATCCGTTCCCGCGGTTCATTTGCCGAATACTTTGCATTTGTCGGGAAGGATGGGCGCTTTGTTGATATACTCATGCTGGGCCTTTTTGCCTTTATACCGGTCGTATTGGTGACTTATGTGGTAGGCGGCGCTGTCGAAGGGCTGTTTGCAGTCGTGAGAGGGCATCCGATTTCCGAGGGATTTTTGGTGACGGGGATACTGTACGCTTTAATTCTTCCCCCGACAATGCCGTACTGGATGGTGGCGGTCGGTATCGCAATGGGAGTCTTCTTTGCTAAGGAGCTCTTTGGAGGCTCGGGAATGAATATTATGAACCCGGCATTGACCGCAAGAGCGTTTCTTTTCTTCACGTTTCCCGGAAAAATGACAGGAAACGTATGGGTGGGGACAAATCCAACCGTTGTTCGAGAGAGCCTTTTACTGATGAACCAAGATGCGGGAAGGGAAGCGGTCGACGGGTATACGCAGGCGACAAAGCTTGGGATTTTTAACTCTGCCGGAGAGGTTCAACGTGTACATGTGGATGCGATTACAGCCAATGAGCTTGGCACCGATGTTGGGTCAATGGAGGCAATTCAGCAAAAGTTTGCCGAGTGGAGTGCGTCTCACGACTCTTCAGCAACACTTGGGAGCCTCAGTGGCGAGCAATTGCAAAATTTTGTGACTTCAACGACATCAGATGGGGGTCTCGGACTCTCCAGCGGTGTGTATGAAGATGCTGTCCATTTTGCGCAATTGCAAGCCGGAGTGGGCGATCATAGTAATTGGAATCTCTTCTTTGGCGATCGGTTGGGAAGTATGGGAGAAGTCTCTCCTTTTTGCTGCCTGCTAGGAGCGATTTTCCTTCTTTGGGTCGGAATTGGATCTTGGCGAGTGATGCTATCTGTGATGATCGGCGCCTATCTGACAGCTCTTGGCTTTGAATGGGTTCCTAAGCTACTCGGAGCTGATGGGGGAGCTTGGAATGCTGCAATGATGGGCTTTCCGGCTTATAAGCACCTACTGTTAGGAGGTCTTGCGTTCGGAACTGTCTTTATGGCGACAGATCCGGTTTCTTCTCCTGATATGCTTTCTGCTAAATGGATATATGGAATTTTTATCGGGATTGTTGCGATTGTGATCCGGGTGATTAACCCGGCTTTTCCCGAAGGAGTGATGCTTGCAATTCTACTTGCAAACGTCTTTGCGCCTCTTTTTGACTATTACGCGGCGCTTGGGTATCGAAAAAGGAGGGTGAAACGTGTCAGACGAGCAGCAGCCTAGTACTTCTCACGAGACCAATTTTCAAGTCTTGCGTTTTGTTGTGATATTAAGCTTCACGTGCGCTTTTATACTCGCCACACTTGCAAGCGCTTTGAGCGAGCCGCAGCAGCGTGCACAAGAGCTTGACCGCAGTAAAGAGATGATGATTGCCGCTCGAGTGTTTACTCACAACGGCTATTTCCAGGTGCGAGAGGACGGGGAGTATTTTCCCGCTCGATATGCTGGCGACGGGCGACTTGAAAGGGTAGAGGAGCCGATGCGGGCAGAATCTAGTGAAATCATCGACGTCTACCAGCGACGATTTATTCCTTTTTTAGTCGATGGACAGGGAAATGTCACATCATTTGAGGAAGCCGGGATTGACCAAGAGACATATATTGAAGAAAACAGACAAACAGGCTACTTCCATCTTCCGTTAAAATTAATCTACAAAATTTTACCCAACCCCTCTCCCGATGAGGCAGAGGATGAAAAGCCGATGGGATATGTGATCCCGATCAATGGCTTTGGTCTTTGGGATGCGATCTACGGATATATTGCGATAGAGTCTGACGGAAAAACAGTGATCGGAATTTCTTGGTACGATCAAAAGGAGACTCCAGGCCTTGGAGCAAATATTGCAACAGAGGAATGGCAGGAAAATTTTTACGGTAAGAAGATTTTTCAACATACCGCTCAGGATACGACCGATATGGAGCGAGCTCCAATTGGAATCAGCGTGGTGAAGGGAAGAGTCGCTGAGACAATAGGCGATGCGCCTAAGGCAAAGTCTGCAGTTGATGGAATGGCGGGTGCAACGATTACAGGGACGGGAGTCTCCATCGCATATAGAGAAAATCTCGATCCGTATCGGCCTTTTTTCATAAAACTAAATGAGGAGCCCGGAGAGAATAATGAGTAAACAGCCTGCAATGTTCTATTTCAAAGATCAATTATGGCATAACAACCAGATCTTAGTTGCAATTTTGGGGATTTGCTCAGCTCTTGGGGTGACAAATCGGCTATCTGTTGCCCTCACGATGGGCGTATCGGTGACCTTTGTGACTGCTTTTTCTTCATACTTTGTCTCTCTGCTAAGAAAGGTGACTCCTGACAGCGTGCGAATGATTACCCAACTTGCGATTATCTCTACATTCGTGACGATCATCGACCAATTTTTAAAAGCGTATATGTTTGATTTTGCAAAGGTAATGACCGTATACGTCGGTTTAATTATTACAAATTGCCTTGTGATGGGACGCGCTGAGGGAATGGCAAAAAATATTGCGCCCGTTCCGGCCTTTATGGATGGTCTGGGTGCGGGAATGGGGTATATGCTAGTCATTTGCGCCGTTGGAGGAATTCGAGAGTTTTTTGGGTTTGGACAGCTTCTTGGGTATCAACTCATTCCTGAAGGATGGTATGCGACCGCTGAAAGTCCGGATGGATATGCGAACTTTGTCATTATGATCAGTCCACCGGCTGCATTTTTTATTATCGGAATGATGATTTGGGGACACAATTACATGAACCAAAGAAAGTAGGAGAGTATTATGTGGATGGGAAATTACGAAGCGGTCAACCTCCTGGGACTATTAATTCAGTCAATTTTTATTGAAAATATCCTCCTCATCAGCTTTCTTGGCATGTGCACATACTTGGCGTGTTCATCAAAGCTTGCCACTGCAAATGGTCTTGGTGTGGCAGTTGTATTTGTTTTAACGATTGCAGGCGTTCTCAATTGGTTTGTGCAAGCCTTTGTGACCGGTCCGGGAGCCTTGTCATG
>SLOH01000132.1 GCA_007132595.1 Waddliaceae bacterium
AAGGCAATTCCACTACTGCAAGGCTCGTTTGCTATTGGATGTATACATAAAGATCTTCCCGGAACATTAATCGGCATTGGTAAAGATTCTCCGCTTGTTGTCGGAGTTGGGCGAGGGGAGTCTTTTCTCTCTTCCGATTCTCACGCCTTCGCAGAATACACGAAAGAGGTCTTTTATTTATCAGACGGAGAGATCGCAATCATACAAAAAGATAAAATCGAGATCTATTCATCCGCACTTGAAAAAATTGAACGAGAAACAGAACTTCTTTCCGGTGACGTAACAGAGGTAACAAAAGAGGGTTACGCGCACTATACGCTTAAAGAAATTTACGATCAGCCGCAAGCACTTAGAAACTGCCTCTTGTCTCGTTTTTCAGAGGAGTTTGGAAGTGCGATTTTTGAAGAGCTTCCATTTGATCCTAAAGAATTCCTCTCAATTAATAACGTTTTAATTGTCGCTTGCGGCACCTCTTGGCACGCAGGGATTCTTGGTCACTATCTTCTAGAAGGACTGGCAAGGATACCTGCTCGCATTGAGTTCTCATCAGAACTTCGCTACCAAAATCCAATCGTTCCTAAGGGAACTCTTGTGATTGCAATCAGTCAATCAGGGGAGACTGCAGATACGATCGCTGCAGTCGGAGAACTCAAAGCAAAAGGGGCAATGATTCTAGCGCTTTGCAATGTGTACTCATCGACCTTAACGCGCATTGCGGACGGAACCATCTTTTTGCGTGCAGGGCCTGAGATCGGCGTTTGCTCTACTAAGGCCTTTGTCAATCAAGTGGCAACGATTACACTTCTCTCTATTATGCTTGCAAGACTGCATCATATGAGTAAGGAGAAGGGAAAAATGCTTTTAGAGGAGATACAAAGACTGCCTGAGATGATTCAACAGGTGCTTGATTGCTCAGATCAAATTAAACAGCTGGCAGAAAAGTATAATGCATTCGATAACTTCTTCTATATTGGACGACGCTTCATGTACCCCACTGCTTTGGAAGGAGCGCTCAAGTTGAAAGAAATTGCCTATGTCAATGCAAATGGATATGCTGCAGGTGAGATGAAACACGGGCCGATTGCGCTGATCAATGAAGATTGCCCGACGATTGCTTTTTGTGCGGATGAAAAGACATATGAAAAGATGCTTTCAAATATATTGGAAATTAAATCGCGCAATGGAAAGGTAATTGCAATCGCACCTTTTGGAAGCCCTCGTATTGAGGCTGTTGCAGATGATGTGATTTACGTCCCTAAAACCCTTGATGAGTTTTCTGTAATCCCATCAACTGTTGTCGCTCAACTATTTGCCTATTTTTTTGCACTGAAGCGCGGAACAGAAATTGACCAGCCTCGAAACCTAGCAAAATCTGTGACAGTCGAATGAGAGAACAAAATTCATTACTTGGAGGTGTTTTACTAGTAGCAGGAACCTCGATCGGTGCAGGAATGCTCGGCCTTCCGATTATAACTGCTCAAATAGGGTTTCTACCGGCTTGCGTCGTCTATTCAATTGCATGGTTTATTATGGCATGCACCGGACTTTTGCTTCTTGAAGTGACACTCTGGTTTCAGGCTCGGAGTAATTTGGTCTCAATGGCCAGAGAAACGCTTGGTATCTGGGGAGCGTCTTTTGCGTGGATCATTTACCTGTTTTTCTTCTACCTGCTCACCCTCGCCTATATTACAGGCTGTGGAAAGTTTTTGACATACCTCTCCGGTGGGGCCATTCCCGAGCGGCTATCTCCCGCTGTATTTGTTCTTCTTTTTTCACCTTTTGTGATTTATGGAGCCCATCTCTTAAGCCAAGTCAACGCCGCCATGATGGTTGGGCTTATGGTGAGCTTCCTCTCTTTTCTCGTTCTTGGAATCTCGCATATCAACCTCTCGTTTTTAGAGCGATCCGACTGGTCTTATTCACTCTTCGCTCTTCCTATCTCATTTGCCGCCTTTGGCTTTCAGGGCGTCATTCCAAGCCTTGGACATTACTTTAACTACGATAGAAGAAAAACCCAGCTCGCAATCATTTTAGGGTCCCTGTTTCCATTAGTCATCTATATCGTCTGGGAAGCGTTTATCTTGGGCATTGTACCCCTTCATGGGCAAAACAGCTTAAGTGAGGCGTTGGCCAGTGGAGAAGAAGTCGTGACCCCGCTCGCAAAACAACTACAAAGTTCAAAGGTTGCTTATTTAGCGCAAATTTTTGGCTTTTTTGCCCTGACAACCTCATTTTTTGGAGTGACTCTTGGATTAATGGACTTTCTATCCGATGGACTGAAAATTCCTAAGAGGGGCACCTATCGTCTACTACTTGGCGCTCTCGTCTTTCTACCTCCTGTAATAATCGCGATGATCAATCCCACTCTTTTTCTCATCGCGCTTAGCGTGGCCGGAGGTTTTGGCGGCGCACTTCTATTAGGGCTTCTTCCGATCTTGATGTTCTTTTCGGGAAAGTATCGCTTGCGACTGCCGACAAAGCTTCGCGTTGGCAAAGTGGGCCTTGGTCTGTTGATGATGATTGTTTTGACGGTTGTAGTTATTGAGATATTGCAAGTAACAGGGAGTTAAGACTCTGTTAAGGAATCTCTAAATCTTCTGTCCCACTTGAATTTTGGATGAATATTTTCTAAAATTGAATTGAATCAGAGGTCACAAAAGCCGCCGGTCTTAATTCAAAGGTTCTCAAAAAATGGCCTGCCCATTACACACGCTCTAAGAAAATATCTCTTTTGATAAAGTAGAGCAAGACTCAAATGAATTGTATCTCTCAAACTTCACCTGACAATCTTAAACTCGTTTCTATTCTCGAAGAGCGTGTGAAACGGGCAGGCCATGGGAAAAATTACTCCTCTATTTAAAACCCAACACGAAACTGAACCCCTGCACCTCTTCTATAGCCTCGATAATGTCGAGGTTGGTAATAACGATACTGAGGTCCCCAATAGCGATAAGTATGGGGTTGGTAATAAAAGTGCCGTTGGTGTGGTCGATAGTAATGTCTTCTAACATAAGGACCAGTTCCGAATCCACCGCGTATGTATATACGTTGGCTAATCTGAGTATCCTCAGATCCTCTGGGCATTTCAGCTCCACTCGCAGGCGTTGCTACCATTAAAGCAAGTCCGATTGCGCAACCACTAAGTTTACCTAATAGATGCATATAGACCTCCTATATTTTTATTAAATTAACGGAGGATTGCCCTTCCTTGACAGTCCAAATGGACAAATCAACAGGTAACTTGATCGATGTGACTGTACCTTAGTATTTTGCATCCCAAGTTGTATCTGTATGGCATCAAGTTCAGTTTGACAACCCTCCTAATGTCCTTTGGAGTACCCCTACTCCTATCTATATTATCAAACAATTATTTTACTAAGTCAAATAAAAAATAATATTTTTGTTTATTAAAAGTTTTGTTTTTTAAGATATAAAAAATAAGAAAAGAAAGATTTTGTGTAAGTGCTGTAGACTCAACAGGAAGCAGTTAGATTGAGATTCTTTTGAGTTAAAGTGACCATCGGGAGCATCTAATTCAGAAAAAAAAATATCTGCCAGAATCAGCTATTTCCGACTTTTCCTAACAGTTTTTGGAGAGGGATATGAATAATGCGATTTATTGAATTCGTACTTGCATATAATTCACGACATTGCTACTATTTTTTTATCATTTGACCATTGGGGTGTCGCCAAGTGGTAAGGCAGCGGTTTTTGGTACCGCCATGCGGAGGTTCGAATCCTTCCACCCCAAATCGACCAAGGGATGCATATATGCCCAGAAAAGGGAATAATTTCCTGTTATTCTCCGGGTCATCGCACGAGGCGTTGGCGAAGGAAGTAGCGGAGGGTTTAGGTGTCACGCTTGGCGAGGTTGCCTTTGAACGGTTTCCGGACGGGGAGATAGGTCTTCAAATCCGGGAAAATGTCCGAGGTCGAGACGTTTTTGTGATGCAAAGTATTGCGCTTGATCCCAACAACTTATTAATGGAGTTGTTGATTATGGTCGATTCGTTTAAACGAGCATCTGCAAGAAGTATAACTGCTGTAATCCCATATTTTGGGTATAGTCGGCAGGATCGTAAAGACAAGCCTCGAGTACCGGTTACCGCTAAATTAGTCGCTAATTTGCTGGAGAAAGCCGGAGTGACTCGAGTTGTCACAATGGATTTGCATACAGAGCAACTCCAAGGTTTTTTTGATATCCCCGTGGAAAATTTGTACGCTAGGCCCGCATTGGTCGATGCTTTTCGTCAGATTGTCCCGGGAAAATGTGTAGTAGTGGCCCCCGATATCGGGAGTGTTAAACTGGCACGGACATTTGCAAGTCAACTTAAAGTGGATTTTGCAGTTGTAGATAAGCATCGCATTGATGCAGATCATGTGGAAGTTGTCGCTTTAATCGGGGATGTGGAAGGAAAGGATGTACTTCTCGCTGATGACATGTGTTCTACATCAGGAACATTAGTGTCAGCAGCTAAAATATGCCAAGAGAAGGGCGCAAGTAGGATCTTTGCTGCAGTCTCTCATGGAATTCTTGTTGGAGAGTCCGTGAAGAGTATAGAAAAGAGTCCAATTGAAACGTTGTTAATCAGTAACAGCATCCCGTTCTCGGATCGATTATCCGAGACGACCAAAGTCCAAATTGTTTCAATCGCCCCTCTTATTAGCCAAGCGATAAGCTGTATTTTATCGCAAAAGTCCATCTCTTCTTTCTACCGAATCGAAAGCTCCGGAAAAGAGCCGACGATC
>SLOH01000171.1 GCA_007132595.1 Waddliaceae bacterium
AGCCATTCTAAATCACTTCAATACTTTATTCTACTGTGAATTTAAGCGTTTTGCTTAAACCCACTATAAGAACCACCTTCGCCTTGGTTGGCTTATGGCTCTTATGGCGAGCTTAAGGCAGGCCACTATTTCGAGTTTACTCGAGACATTACCTTAAGGATTGCAATGTACCCGTAGAGCAACTGACCGAATTTGTCATAACTCTCTTTATTTCCTCCTGTTCGTAAAATCTCTTTGATCTTGAGTACTTGGCCTTGAATATGCTTTTTCAATTCCTCGTGTTTTTTACGGTCGGAGAGCTCTTTTTCTAAATCGAAAATAAATTCTCCGTTCGAATTGTCTTTGTTTTCTAATCCAAACATGTTTTTTTCTCGTTCCCTTGACTTAAGTTAACCCTATCTACCTTGTTTACCTTATTTCTATTTTAACATAAATTCATTATTTATCCAAATAATTACTATATATATAAATAGCTACGGTTTTTTTTTGCTGACTACCTATAATTGATGAGGTATTGCACATTATCTCTTCTTAAAACCACTTGCCTCTCATCTATCGCTTCAATTCGCATGCCATCTATGGTGTCTCCAATCGAAAGAATTCTTCCGTCGATGATCACGCTTACTCTGTCGTCTCCATGGCGCGAGAAGCCAGAGACATGGTAGCGGTCGCTAATGTCGACAAGCGAGACTTCCTGCTCTTGCTCGGTTTGGGTCACATGGTTCCTGACGCGACGCACTCCGGACATCTCACTAAATTCCGGAATGAGCTCGTTGAGTCTTTGAATATTTTCTTCCCCAAGCCTTCCGGTTAAGGTGAGTTGGCCATTTTCCATCTCGGCTGTCACAGTGTGAATGTTGTTGTTGGATAGAATCGATTCCACTCTGTTTTCGATATCCTCTTCGACAATAACCTGGATGCTTAAGAGGTGCGGGTAGGGAAAGTGGATGGTTAGGTAGTCGCTGAGCTCTTCGGCCTCAGAGCGTGTCTCTAAGTAGCCTGAGAGGACGAATTGACCCGCTTCAGGAGTACTGACTGCAATCCCTCTCCATCTGGGTGTTCTTGATAAAATTTGATTAATTTCCCTCGATACAAACTCATCAATCACAATGCCGAAGTCGTCGATTTGATTAATAAAATCAAGCCCCTGCAAGCTATGCATGAGCTGAGACTTATCTGTCGAGGTGCGGACGTGTCCGACCAGAAGAAGTTGCCTTGTGGCATTATTAAAGGTGTAGCGCACATTGGGGAAAGGGGCCACTGCTTGCTCAAGCTTTTCCTGAATTGCAGTTTCTGTCACCTGCTCAATTGGCTCGCTTTGGAAAAGCGACATAATGCCGACAGTTCCGAGAGATAAGAGACCAATAATCATCGCTGTGAGCATAAAACCGCCCATTGCGCTTTTTTTATTCTTCTCTTTCTCAATTTCCTCGAGCTTCTCTTTCTCTTTTTGGCGGCGGACAGACTCCGCAAGATCCTCTTCTTTCTCTTTTTCTTCTTCTTTTTGTAAAATTTTAACGATAGATGGCAGCAGCGGGGAGATAATCGTTTGCATTTCGCCATCGCGGTCGTAGATCACAAGCGATGTCGTGCCGACTGTAATGACATTGTTCGGACTCACCGTTTCAGATTTTTCGATTTTTTCCCCATCCATGAAGGTGCCGTTTCGACTCTCTAGATCTTCAACTGTGATCAGATCATCTTCGGAAAGGGAAATGCGCGCATGCTGCCTTGAGACGCTCGTGTCGTGGAAAACGACATCGCAGCTCTTAGGATCGGTGCCGATGACGTAGCTTTTACCCGGCTCCATTGAGAATTCAGCGCCGTTGTTCGGCCCGCCGATCACTTTAAGAAGCCATCGCCCTGACTCGGTCAGTCCGTAGTCAATTTCAGCTAGCAGCCCTTGATCCTCACCTTCCTCGTCTTCATCTTCATAGAGTGACTTTGGATTGAAATCATCGTCGTCGCCATCTTCTTGGAGTAGCGAAATACCGGTCTTTTCTTCTTCACTCTCCTCATCTTCGATCACCTCTGCCGTTGACTCTGAGAGAAAACGAAAGATCTCAGAACCGAGTGTGACAGTATCGCCGTGTTTAAGCAGCGTCGCTTCTGTCAGCTCGTCTGCATTGAGTAGGGCGGGATTTGTTTCGCTTAGATTCTCGATCAGGATGCCATCTACCGTTTTGCGGCACAAAAGGTGCTTGCGCGAGACAGAAGGGTCCTCAATAATAAGCTGGCATTGATCCGGATCTCTTCCGATCAGCCACTTCTCCCCCTTCTCCAAGGATAAAACAAGCCCTTGAAGCTCGCCGTGCTCTGCGATTAATTTTGCGCCCATAACGATACTATTATCCCATGCCCATATACCAAATTATATCCTATGTTGTAATTAAACAAAAGATAGGGCCTCTTCTCTCCAAAAATCGATCGAGTTAATAAACTTTTCGAGTATTTCTTTAAAAGCTGGGTAGTCGACAGTTTTTTCGACACCTTGGGATAGTACGAGGGTTTTTCCATCCTCGTCAATTCCAAGCACACACTCCTCCGTGCCCTCGCAATAGAGGTTGGCATGCAGCGCGTGGGTGAAAAATGCAAGCTGCTCTTGGCTAGGATAAGAGCCAAAGCGGCATTCAAGATAAAACCCTTGCGGCACTGAGGTAATCGTGACAGTTTCCCCGTCATCAAGTAAAAGGCTCCATACGCCCGGCACTTCTGTTGGAATTTCAATTTCTAGTTCGCTCTTCAGCTGCTCAATCATGTCATCTAACATTACTACCCTCTTTTATTGAATAAGTTCGCCTGCGTCGATGCATGGATCAATTGATTGAGAAGCTGCATGGTTGAGTCAAACGATGAATGGAGTTTTCTTTGACTCTCATCGGCCGTTTGCATCTGTCTTTCAAACTGACTCTTCACATTTTCAGTCAGCGTTTTTACTTGCTGTAAGTTACCTTTTCGAAGCTCTATACCTGCTTGTTCGAGTGTAAAAAAACCTCCCGCGACTTGTCCGGCTCCCTGAAAGGCCATTCCCCCTCCTTCGCTCGCCCCACCAAAATATCCACCTGCAATGTTGCATCCGCCACTTACAAATGCTTTATATGCTTCTGATTTCAATCTTTTAGCTTCCTGCCTTGCGATGTCCTTAATGAGCTTTCCGATTGCGACAGCTTCTTTAGCCGCGTTTTCCATAGCGTCAGCTCCGCGCTCAGCCTCTGCAAAGGCCTCGACTGAGTGCTCTTTTGCAATTTCAGTCAAAATGTTAAAAAATGAAGCGATAGGCAGCGCACCGAAAAATGGATTTTTCGCCCCTTTTGCTCCTTCGGGAGGGGCGCTTGCCGTTGTGTGTGGGCTTGCCATGCGATCTAACACCTGCCCATGTACATCGGAATCTTGTCCTAAAACAGAACTGATCCCATCTTTGAATGACTCATTAATATTGGTTGGACTCATTCCTTTACCTGTCTGAGTCGGACCTACTCCCGTTCCTTGACTTTCCGGAGTAGAAGGAGTGATGTCCGGAAGATTTGGCTTGCCGCCTTCTATACTACTCATAATTTCCTCTCTCTTTTTTTATGCTTGAGTGATCGTAATGTGAGGCGCTCTGTCATCTTGGCGAATCGCCTGATTTGCGCCTTCAATTGCATCACTCAAGCAGGTGATTTTCTCAAGATCCTCGCGGATCTCTTCTTTTGTTATGTTTGCAAGGGAGAAAAGGCGGGTAATGGCCGTTTCCAACCCTTGGAAGTTGTTTGCTCGAAGGGCGTTTAAACCCTCTCTAAGAGCAAGTAATCCTTTCTGTTTGTTTTGACTCTCAGACCCTACAATCCTCGCTGATAAAGCATTTTCCAGTCTTTCAGCGCGAGATCCGATTGTCACTCCCATCTCTTCGATGTGCGCTTGCTTCTTTTCGGACATTTCTATCATCGTCAAGGTCACAATCAGAGACAAAAGATCGCAAGCGAGCGCAGTTGCTTTCTCCTCAACTTTTAAACTTTTGCACACGCGCTCAAAGAGGGGGGTTAAAAAATCGCTTTTCAGCAAAAAAGCAAGGACTAAATCCAACGTAAACAGTTTCGCCCTTTTTTTGTCGACCTCATCTCCGGGTAAGGGGCCGAGGCCATTGACTGTGATTTTCCGGGCAATCAGCCGCGCAGCTGTCAAAACAGTCGCAAGAAGATTGACGCGCATTGAATGGATGCGCTGAGGTGTCTCCCTACCCTCTAAAACTGAGAACGTATCACTGATTGCGATCGCGATTTTTTTGGTCGCCTCGCCATACGGCATTTCTCCTTGACTGATCGCATTGATCGTCACTTGCAAAGAGGGCGAGAGGCTTTTATTTGTTAAGGCCTGCGCGCTAATCCCAAGCACTTCAAGCATTGGCTTTACGATTGAAAAAGTCTGCTCAAGATCGCTTTTATCGACACGTTTTTGCAGTTTGTCGATGCGGTCAATGATTTTTTGAGTCTCGTTTTCCTCCTTGCTCATAGTTCTCCAACCGATTTAAGATCTCTCAGTATTTGGTTGATTTCCTTACCGATCGCGCTTAAATCGTCAAAATGCGGATTGTTGCGCCCGCTTTCCAGAAGATGTTTCTGGATCACTCCCTGAAGTGTCTCCCCAAAAGAGAGACTCCCGTTGTATGCGGTTAAAGAAAGGGCGATATTTTCGCTCTGCTTCTCCGCCTGCAGGCTGCCGGGAGGAGGGGGCGCGCTCGCTTCTTCTAAAAGAATAGACCCCGTCGC
>SLOH01000152.1 GCA_007132595.1 Waddliaceae bacterium
ATACCCAAAGTCTGCGTCTGCCATTTCTCCCGGACCATTGACGATACAGCCCATAATGGCAATTTTCACCCCGGCTAGATGCTCTGTGCGCGCGCGGATACGTTTAGTTACTTCCTGCAGATCGAACAACGTCCTGCCGCAACTTGGGCAAGAGATAAAGTCTGTCTTTATGATGCGGCGCCTTGTGGACTGCAGAATATTAAAACTTAAAGATCGAAGGGTTTTGGTTTCATACGGCCCGCGCAGCCAAATCCCCTCCCCTAGGCCATCGCAAAGTAGCGATCCGCATTCAGCGGCAGAGACAATTGGAAGGTCTTCCAAACTTAAGTCATAGGAAAAGCTGAGAATCACGGGCGCATCGATTTTCTTTTTTTTCAGCCATAAGAAGAACCTTCGGCAGGTGGCGACGCGGTCCTTTTTGAAATCGACTAAGATTAGTGACGGAGAGAATTTACTTAAGGCTTCCCACTTCTCATCTTCTACGAGAATGCAATCTGGCTCTTTTACTTGAAATTGCGCAAGATGAAGAGGAACGGGGTCAATTCTAGGTGTGTCGTTATGACTGCAGCCGACAAGAGCATCCATTTTTGTTAATGGGTCATTTGGTTCAAATATGGAATCCAGATTGTCGCTTGGCTTTGGCTGTAAAATGACTGCCCCGGTTGGATGAATCGAGAAGTTTTTAGGCGCGCATACGCTTCTTTGTTGCCTCTGATGCACGCAAAAGCCTTCCTCTCTTACTTTCTCTTCTGCCATGCGGATCAACCGGCGACACGGATCAATTTCTTCCCAAGGATCTTCGGTTAAAGAGACGCGGATCGTGTCTCCAAGACCATCGAGTAAAAGCGATCCGATCCCGACTGCAGATTTCACCCTGCCATCTTCCCCGAAGCCCGCCTCTGTCACTCCTAAATGTAGAGGGTAATCAAAGCCAAGTCTTTCCATTTCAGAAACAAGCAGGCGATACGCCTCTATCATCACAAGAGGATTGGAGGCCTTCATGGAAAAGATTAAGTCGTGGAAATCGTACTTTCGACAGATCTTTGCAAACTCAAGCGCAGACTCAACCATTCCGGCGGGAGTGTCGCCGTAGCGATTCATGATGCGGTCAGATAAGGAGCCGTGATTCGTCCCGATTCGAATGGGCTTTTGCAGTTCTTGGCACTTTTGAACAAGTGGCGCAAACTTCTCCTCAATCTTGTTAAGTTCTTTCGCGTAAATCGCCTCGTCATACTGGGCAATTTTAAATGACGCGCGCTTGTCTACAAAATTGCCGGGATTAATCCGCACTTTATCGACAAACTCAACAGCTTGAAGCGCGGCCTTTGGAAAGAAATGAATATCTGCAACTAAAGGAACGCTATAGCCTTTTTTGATAAGCCCATTTTTAATTTCCTCGCACGCAAGCGCCTCTTTCACTCCTTGAACTGTCACTCTAACAATTTCACAACCCAGATCGGCCAGGCGCATCGCTTGTTCAATTGTCGCCTTCACATCCCGGGTATCTGATGTGGTCATTGACTGGATGCGTATCGGATTGTTTCCGCCAACACCTACATTGCCAACGCGTACTTCTCGTGTCTGTCGTCTTTTCATATTTTTGGTTCGTTTTCTTCAGCGATTGTATCACATCTCGAAGTAATTGAAAATCATCAAAACGTTGTATGAAAAAATTACAATTATCATTATATTTTCCTTGAAATATTGAGGAGTTAATCGCCATGAAACAAAACTTTACAGATAGCGTGACAGAGGCAATTCAAATGGCTTTTACCGAGGCGACTCGACGAAAGAACACAGAAGTCACAGAAAATCATCTACTTTGGGGGTTTCTTCAAGACCCTAAGGGCTATTTCTCCTCAATTCTTTCGGGACTCGGGACGCATCCCGGGCAATTATTCAATCGCGTGGAAGCTGACCTTGCAAAACTTCCGACCTTTACAGGGACGACTAGTCAGCCTCAGCCCTCCGGTCGTTTACAAAATCGAATTGTAGATGCGGAATCGATCGCAAATAACATGAAGGACAGCTATGTCAGCTCGGATCACTTCTTGCTCTCGTTTTGGAAAAACGGCGGATCTCCATTTGCCGAGTGGAAACAAACAACCGGCATTACGATCAACGATGTCGAAAAGAAGATCAAGGAGATCCGAGGCGATCGTCGCATTGACTCACCCGCTGCCGAACAGACTTTTCAAGCGCTTGAAAAGTACTGCAAAAATTTAACAGCGCTTGCAAAGGAAGGAAAACTCGATCCGGTCATTGGGCGTGATGAAGAGATCCGCCGTACGATGCAAGTGCTCAGTCGACGGACAAAAAACAACCCGATGCTAATCGGCGAACCTGGCGTTGGTAAAACCGCAATTGCCGAGGGGCTTGCTCACAGAATTGTACAAAAAGATATTCCCGATTCTCTAGTCGGCAAACAGCTCATGACACTTGACATGGGGAGTCTAATTGCCGGCACAAAATACCGCGGCGAGTTTGAGGAGCGGTTAAAGTCCATTTTGCACGAAGTTGAGAATAGCGAGGGAAACATCTTACTTTTCATCGATGAAGTACATACATTAATCGGAGCCGGAGCAACAGAGGGGGCGATGGACGCGGCAAACTTGCTAAAGCCAGCACTTGCAAGAGGAACGCTGCACTGTATTGGCGCAACCACGCTGAATGAGTATCAGAAGCATATCGAAAAGGACGCTGCGCTTGAGCGAAGATTCCAGCCTGTGATGGTCAACGAACCGTCACCTGAAGACGCGATTAGCATTTTGCGCGGGCTTCGAGAAAAGTATGAAATATTTCACGGCGTGCGTATCACAGAGTCTGCAATCCATGCGGCCGTCTTTCTCTCAACAAGATACATTACTGAGCGCAGGCTTCCCGACAAGGCGATCGACTTGATAGATGAGGCTGCAAGCTTAATTCGAATGCAGCTGGGAAGCCGCCCGCTTCCGATCGATCAAAAAGAGCGTGAGCTCTCCTCTTTAATTGTTGAACAAGAAGCTCTTAAGCGAGAAATACCGGGCACTGCAAAACTAAAAGAGCTGGAAAAGGAAATTGCATCGAAAAAAGAGGAGCTCTCGACCTTAAAGGAGCAATGGGAGCATGAGAAAAAGCTGATTCAAAATGTGAAAGAGAAAAAGAACTTGCTCGAACAGTTAAGGTTTCAAGAGGAAGAACTCGACCGAAAGGCCGATTACAACAAAGTGGCAGAACTGCGATATCAAAAAATCCCTGAGCTTCAAAAGGAAATTGAAGAAGAGGAAGAAAAGCTTCAGAAAAAATCGGGTCGTATGTTGCAAGAAGAGGTTGATGATAAGCTCATCGCGCTGATCGTTTCTAAGTGGACAAACATCCCGGTGAGTAAGATGATGGAGGGTGAGGCCAGGCGCCTACTCCATTTAGAAGATGAAATACATAAGCAAGTCGTAGGACAAGACATGGCGGTCGCATCAGTTTCAGAGGCGATTCGACGTTCACGCTCCGGCCTTTCCGACCCAAACAGACCGCTTGGCGTTTTTCTCTTTTTAGGACCGACCGGTGTTGGAAAAACGGAACTTGCCAAAGCACTTGCCGTCCAGTTATTTGATCAAGAAGAGGCTTTGATTCGTTTTGACATGTCTGAGTACATGGAAAAACACAATGTATCAAAGCTGATCGGCTCCCCTCCCGGTTATGTTGGGTACGACGAGGGCGGTCAGTTGACTGAAGCGCTCAGGCGTAGACCCTACGCAGTTGTCTTGCTTGACGAGGTGGAAAAGGCTCACCACGATGTTTTCAATATTCTTTTACAGGTATTTGACGATGGCCGATTGACTGACGGTAAGGGGCGACGGGTGAACTGTAAAAACGCTCTCTTTATTATGACATCAAACATTGGCTCTCAGCAGCTAATGGAACTTCTTGAAAAAAATACCCATGTAAAAAAAGAGCAGATTCTACAAACGATAGAACCGACTATCCGCGCGCACTTTCGGCCTGAGTTTATTAATCGCGTCGATGAAATTTTGCCCTTTTTACCACTCACTGAAAAGGAAATTACTAAAATCGTTGAGATTCAATTGAACCTGCTGCGCAACCGTCTTCTTGAGCGTGAGTCCAACTTAAGTTGGGATAAAAATGTTGTGAAACACCTAGCGAAAGCAGGTTACGATCCAGTATACGGCGCACGGCCGTTGAAGAGACTGATTCAACAGCAGGTGGTTAATATGTTGTCAAATGCGATTTTGAGTGGAGAGCTTCCTGAAAATAGCGAGGTGCACTTAGTCTATTCCGATGACAAAATCTCTTTTACAATCCGGGATAAACAGCCGAAGTAAATCGAGGGAGTTATTCTTCAACTAGCTCAATTTCATTTACGTAGTCTTGAGCTCCCTCAAGTAGATAGGCGAGGAGTGTCGGATCGCCTTCATAAGACATTTCGACATTCATTTCTCCGTTTGCGGATGGCTCATCGCAGGTAATTAAAACATAATTTTTGTGTCCTTTCTCAATTTGTACCTGGATCTTTTGATGAGATTTTGATTGAGTCACCCCTGTCTCCTTGTTTTTGTATGGTCAAATTACCCAAAGAGTGAATTATTCAAAAGATAAAAAAATTCAAAAAAGAAATATATTTCCTGATATATATAAAATAAAATTCTGAAGAATGAGACAGCTGGTGAAAAATTGGGCTTCGATAA
>SLOH01000036.1 GCA_007132595.1 Waddliaceae bacterium
AATAGGCAAACATTAAAAAAATGCGCCAACCTGTGATTTCGATCAGATCATTCATTAAATAGAGTTCGTAGAGGTAGTTTAAAGGGTTGGAAAGAGTCCAAATGGTGCTTGGCATTAGAAATACCCCCCTAAAGTGAGATGCACAGCCCAAATCGTGTACTTAGATGTGTTTCTAAAGTAAAAGGCCTCAGCGGCAGCTCTCCATCGATTGTTATTGTAATCCAAGTTTAAAGAGAGAGTATCGTACTGGGTACGCTCGATAAAAAATGGTTGGTTAATGAGGAAGGGGGGGGTGACAATAATTTGAGCAAAGCGCGTTTTTCTCATTTCCCACCCATGCAAGTATCTAAGAGATGAGTAGAGGTATTGTCCCCAATTCTTTTGTAGACTGAGTTCTAATTCATTTAAAAACCGATACTTATAGGTAAAATAATCGGGGATGACTTTTTTAAATCCTCCATAACCAAATGTATATTTGACACTTAGGTAATCGTGCAGAGTCGATGGGGTGACCTGAAGCCATGTGGATGCGTTTTGGGAGGAGTTTCTCACATAATCGTTATACACAGAGCCGGTTGCCTCAACACCTGCGCTAAAGTCTTTATCAATATCTCGCGCGTATCTACCCACCACAAAGTAGCGTCCGACAATTTGACTTTGACTGGTCACAAAGTTGCGCGCAACTAAATTTGTTTCGGAGTCAAACCCTAAGAGAGCCGTTTCATTTGGGGTATTGTACAAGATGTTGAAGGAGGGCTCAAATAAGGTATTGGCTGCGCCTTCAAAAGTCGTTGATTTTGTCGGGCTGTAATGTGAAAAACCGAGTTTTCCTTCAATTGTATAATAGTCATTCAGGTTGCTTATGAATCCCGCGTGCGCGCGCACGATATTAAAGGAGTATAAATCATTTCCTTCGCTAACGGTCTCTTTCAGAGTGTAGTATTGATCCGAGGCGTCGAATAAAAGTGTGTGGCAGTTGTCCATAGGTAGAATCGCGTTGGCACGAGCTCCATAGATTTGATAGCGAATGATAAATTGATCTAGTAAATCGCTCCATTCGTTCTCTTCATGGTATCCTCCTCTGACTCCAAGGTAGGGACGCGTGTCGCGGTACGATCTTTTGAAACTATCAGCGAGCCATTCTTGACCCGGATTTTCACTCATCAGTTCATAGTTGATTGCTGTCGCTTCAAAATTATAGCCGGAAAACTGCCGCAATTGCGCCAAAAATGCTTTGGGTGTTACCGCATCCGTTTCGGTTTTAGCCAACTGGATGGCATGGGTGTAATACTTAGCTGCGGTGCACAAATGGCCAAGCAGCATCCGGACTCTACCAAGCCCGGCCCAGCCACCGACACTCTTTGGGTTTTCTTCCAAGACGTGTAAAAATATGCAATGAGCCGCTAAGAGCTCTTGTTTATCGATCTCAATCATGCCGATTGCATTCCATAAATCAAGAGCCGTTGGGTCGACTTCCAATGCTTTTCGGAGGATACAGATCGCTTTTCTATACTCCTTCATTTCACGGTAGAGCTGCCCAAGAGAGAAGTAGTAGCCAATGTGTTCCGGGCGCAGGTCGATGAGCGTTAAGTAGGTACGCGCGGCCTCATATTCACGCCCCCTCTCTTTTAGAGACTCAGCCTCGTCGACCATTGGGCCGTACTTGGCGTTGTAAAACCCACTTTTGGCCCACGTGGCAGTCGGTATGATTTTAAGGATTCTTGCGTACATTGCCATAGACTCTTCATACGCCTTTTTCTCAAAAAGTAGCCCTCCATAGAGTGCAAGCGAACGTATGTGCCCAGGGTTTATCTCTAGGGCTTGTCTATAATAATCCTCAGCTGCATCTAAATTTTTATGAAGTTCATGGATTCTTCCAATCCCGGCTAAGGCACTCTCATTTCTTGGGTCTCTTTGTAAAATTTGGTTAAAGATTCTATCCGCACTTGCAAAATTTTTTATATTCAAGTAGGCAAATCCAAGCTGAATTTGAACATCTACGTTGTTTGGATCAAGTTCAAATGCTGCTTGGTATACTCCGAGCGCCTTTTGATACTCTTCTACGTCCGTATAGAGCTGTCCAAGCGCAAAGTAATACCGAATTCTTTCAGGATGCAAATCAATCAGCTTCAAATAGATGTTGATCGCTTTTTGAGTCTCACCTTTTTCTATAAACTCCTCTGCAGTCTCAAGTAAAGGGGCGTGCGCGGCATCATACCATCCGTCTTCAGCCCAACTGGCGTCGGGATTGATTTGAAGGATTCTTGTGTACATCTCTTTTGCTTCTTCATACTCTCGATTCTCCATCAACATACTCGCGCGCAGTGAAAGTGCCCGAAGGCTTCTCGGATCTGCCTTAAGACTCCGCATATAATAAGACTCAGCCTCACTCAAGTTTCCATACACCTCTTCGACTCTTCCAAGGCCGGTCAGTGCATCTGCGTGTTTGGGATCGCTTTGCAAAATTTTGACAAATTTTTCCTCGGCCTTTGTAAGGTTTGCCATCTGCAGATAGAGAAAACCCATTTGCGATTGGATATAGATATTGTCCGGCTCAACATTTAAAGCGTCAAAGTAGACTTCTAGCGCGTTTGTAAACTCCTCTTCTGCAATATAAAGCTCGGCAAGTCCTGCGTAGAGATTGATACTATTTGGGTGCTCTTCTAGGAGTGTTTCGTACTCTTTAATTGCCGATTCAATCTCCCCTTCCTCGATAAAGGTGTTGATGATTTTTATTTTAGGCCCGATTTTTGCTCTCACATAATTTGCTTCAATCCATGGGCTTTCGGCAAGAGCCTCATCGTCAAACCGCTTGTATATCTTTCGATAGACATCTTTAGCTTCTGCAAAGCGGTTTTGTTCCAAAAGAAGCACACCGTAATTGTTCAAGGCAGGTAGGTAATTGGGATTGATCGCTAAGGACTCTTTGTAATATTTTTCGGCGAGGTCAAGATCGTCTGTGTTTTGCTGAATGATCGCAAGCCCCTCATACGCTCGGTAATCGAGAGGGTTTAATTGCAAGACCTCTTGAAACTGATGCTCTGCTTTTTCAAATTTTTCATTCTCTAGATATAGACGGCCCAGCCATAAACGATAGTGCGGCTGAATTGGAAACAGCTGCGAGGCGTTCGCATAAAGCTCGATTGCCTTATCTTTTTCCCCTTTGGAAATATATAGATTGCCAAGGTAGTAATATGCAGAATTAAAGTAGGGAAAAATTGACAACAATTTTTCATACATAGCGATCGCATCCGCTTCTTTTCCCTGTTCTGTGAGCATTTCGGCGCGCATCATGACTCTATCTGGGAAATTGTAAAAATAGCTCATTTCAAAGTGGGTTAAAATGGCGTTGTCATGCACCGCTTTTGCCTGTTCAACCTCACCTTCGATGATTAGCTGGTTGATTTTGTCTATCTCTTTTGCAAATTCAAGCCTTAAGACTGCCTCATCTATCCACCTTGCATCTGGCTGCAGCACCTGAAGCTTTTCATATAGCTCTTTTGCCTGATCGTAGCGCCTTTGCTTTGAGTAAATTCCACCTAAATAGCTTAAAGCAAGGATATTGTTCGGGTCGTAGCGCAGCGCTCTTTGAAAATATTCAATTGCCTTTTCATCCTCTCCGTACTCACTTTTGATCTGCCCAAGACCTGCTAAAATATCCGGGTTTCTTGGATCTGCAATGATGGCTTTTCTTAAAAAGCGTTCGCTCTCTTCGAAATTATCGATCGATAGATAGGAGATCCCAAGTCTCGTTTCGACCCTATAATTGTCCGGTTGATGCTCTAATACAAGGAGATAGTAGGGGATCGCCTCTTCACGTCTGCCGAGAAAATAATACGCCTCTCCGATCGCTAGAGCAAGTTCGGGGTCCTCCGGATTTCGCAAAAAGACTTGCTCATATCTTTCGATGATATTTAAGACTTGTTTTTGTCTTTCGGGGGTTACTTGCCCATAGAGCGAAAAAGCTGAAAAAAAACTTAAAATGATCCATGTGAGGTATTTCATAATCCTTAGGAGATAGCCTTCTCGTTTCTACTGTTAATACCCTTTTTTTGAATAAATTTTAAGCATATTAAAAAATATTTGTTCCATTGAAACAAATTCGAGCGCAAGATATAGATGGTTATCATGCGCTGCATTATTTATTTATTTATTCTTATTGCTTTTACAGACACTCTTCAAGCAGAAGAGAAAGGGTTTAAGCGCCCGCTGATCAGTATCACATTTGACGATCAGTGGTTATCTGTATATGAAGTTGGGGTGCCTATTTTAGATCAATATGGCTATAGGGCGACATTCTATGTCCATACCTTTGCAATCGGTAAACCTTCGCATATGACGGAAGAGATGATCCGAAATCTCTATCAAGCAGGTTTTGAAATCGGGTCGGCAACTGTGACCCACCCGTATTTATCGACGCTTCCGCCTGAGGTTGTAGAAAAGGAGCTTCGAGAATCGCAAAGCATACTGAGCGAGCTGATTGGAGCCGACGTCAGAAACTTTTCTGCATCCTACGGAGACGTCTCTCCTGAAGTGATAGAACAGATAAAAAATTATTACAGATCGAATCGGACGACAACTTCCGGTTTCAATACGCGCGAAAATTTTGACCCGTATTTGATTCGGGCAGAAGAGATCGGTCACACAAGCTCTATGGAGTTGCTTGAGAAGAAAATCGA
>SLOH01000150.1 GCA_007132595.1 Waddliaceae bacterium
AAAATTCATCAGTATCAATAATAGCCAACCACTCTGTTTCTTTTGCTGATTTTCGAATAATTTTTTGATAGGCGCTTGTTTGGATAGGGGACCATCTACCCGGCTCTGTTGTCTCATAATTCCATTGATATAGCTCTACAATACCTTGTTTAATATATGGTGCTAGCACTGCTCGATAATTATCCTTGCTTAGATTGTTCAATAGATAAAAATGTTCCACTCCTAATAAACGATGAAATTCAATCCATTCTTTTAAGAATCTTGCTTCATCTCTAAAGATCGCGCATGCCGATAAGTAATATTTCTTTTTATCGGGAGAAGTAGAAGCTTTGCTTATGTCCTGTGATTGTGTAGAGGCAAATCCACTGAAACAAAAGATTAAACAGAATAGGACAGCTATTTTGAAAAATGTTCGAATCATAATTTTTGTTGTTTTTTTTGTATGAAAAAAGAAGTTATCACAAAAAGAAGCGAAACACAAGCTAGATTCAACTTTCTCGTGTCCCAAGTAGTTCTTAAGTACGTGTGGATTTCTCAAACGGGCAAAAAAAAAGCTTGCGCCATTGACGCAAGCTTTAATGTGAGTCTTGTTGGACTCGAACCAACGACCCTCTCATTAAAAGTGAGATGCTCTACCAGCTGAGCTAAAGACTCATCTGACCCCAAGGGGATTCGAACCCCTGTTGCTGGAATGAAAATCCAGTGTCCTAGACCAGACTAGACGATGGGGCCGTTTAGTCTAAAAAACAGGTAAATGTTAACCCGTTTTAGGAATTTATCGCAAGCGATTAAATCGTTGAGATCTCTTTTTCTTTGATCTCGGCTAGTTTGTCTGCTTGCTTGCAAAACTTATCGGTTAGCTCTTGGATGTCTTTCTCTTTTTTAGCAAGATCATCTTCGGTGATCTCACCGGAGCTTTTCTGTTTGCGGGCAGTTTCATTTGAATCGCGGCGGACATTGCGGATGCTGATTTTTGCCTCTTCACAGCGCTTGTTGCAAAGCTTCACCATGTCTTTACGTACCGAGTCATCCATCGGAGGGATGACAATGCGGATAGAGTTACCTTCGACGATGGGCTGTACTCCAAGGTTCGCGCGCTCAATGGCTTTTCCGATGGTGTTTGTGTTGTTTGCATCATAAGGGGTGACAAGCAGCTGTCTTGACTCGGGCGATGTCACATTCGATATGTCTTGCAGACGCATCGGCGCGCCGTAAACTTCAACCATGATGTTGTCAAGAAGAGCCGGACTTGCTTGCCCCGAGCGTATCGCTTTTAACTCTTCTTTGAGATGGGCAAGGGCTGCCTCCATATTTTCTTTTGTTTCAGATAGAATGCTCATCTAGCCTCCAATAAGGGTTCCGTGTGATGGATTAGATAATGCCTCGATAATCTGGTTGGAATCAAGCTTTTTCATGTTAAAAACAAAGATCGGGATATTGGATTGGCGGCAAAGGGCGATTGCCGTTGCGTCCATCACTTTGAGATTATCGGTGAGCACTTTTTTATAGGTAATTGTATCGTATTTTGTCGCTTCTGGGTGCGATATAGGGTCTTGATCGTAGACGCCGTCCACTTTTGTCGCTTTCAGGAGCAGGTCTGCCTCAATTTCGCTTGCGCGAAGAGCAGCGGCGCTGTCGGTTGTGAAGTAGGGGTTGCCGGTGCCGGCAACAAAAATCACGACAGTGCCATTTCCAAGCGCTTCTTTTGCGTGCTGCCAAGAGTAGGAGTCGACGAGCTTCGGGCAGTCGACTGCGCTCATCACTTTTGCTTTGCAGCCGATGAGTTCAAGTGCTTGTTGAAGGGCGATGCCGTTGATCATGGTGCCAAGCATTCCCATTTGGTCGGCAGGGGATTGCGGGACTCCAAGCTTTTTTAGTTCCTGGCCTCGGAAAATATTGCCGCCGCCAATGACGACTGCAACCTCGATTCCGCTTTGGCGCATGGTGCGGATCGGTTCGGCAATTTTTAGGCAAGTAGAAAACTCAACCCCAAAGGGTTGAGTTCCCATCAGTTTTTCACCTGATAATTTAAGGAGAATACGTTTTGGTAATTGACTCAAAACTTACCTTATTCGCCAACTTTCCAACGAGTAAATTGCGTTAAAGAAAGCGCTTTGCCAGCCTCTTTTCCACGTGCGTTCACAACTTCAGAGATTGTCAGCTTATCATCGCGAATGAATTTTTGGCATGTCAGGCAGACTTGGTCATAGTAAGCTTTGATTTTTCCATCGAGAATTTTTTCGATGATATTTTCCGGCTTTCCTTTGATCTGCTCTTTTGCAATATTGCGCTCATTTTCTACGATGTCTTGTGGAACTTCTTCCGGCTTTAAGTACTCCGGAGATGTTGCGGCAGCATGCATTGCAATCTCTTTGGCAAGCGTCTCTTCCTTGTCGCTTCCCTCAACATTTACCACTGTGACGATTTTCCCACCTAGGTGAGAGTAGACACCGATCGAGTGGTTGGAGTCTTTTGGGAAAACGTGGAAGCGCTTGATTTGGATGTTTTCGCCAATCGTTTGTACCATCACTGCGCGGTACTCTTCGACTGTTAAAGACGGGTCTTTGGAATAAGGCTGCTGCAAGAATGCCTCAAGTGACTCCGGCTTTGCGTTAACGACTTCATTTGCGATGTTTTCTACAAACTCTTGGAACATCTGGTTCTGCACAACGAAGTCAGTTTCTGAATTGATCTCAACAATCGCAACTGCATCGTTTGAAGAAGCATAGCCGATTTTCCCTTCATTTGCTTCGCGGCCTTCTTTTTTAACAGCTGTTGCAAGTCCCTTTTTACGAAGAAATGCAATTGCCTCTTCGAGGTCACCGCCGGATTCAGCTAGCGCTTTTTTGCACTCGCCAATGCCGATACCTGTTTTGTGGCGCAACTCTTTAATTAAGTCCATTGAGATACTCATGAGTTTTCCCCCTTTGCCGCTGCTTCAGTTTTTTCAGTAAAAGTTTTTTCCAATTCCTTTAGCTGCTCTTTGTCTTCAGATTCTTCGTTTTTGTTGATTCTGACTTTCATTGCAGTTTTCTGCTGAATGATCGTTTGACCGAGACTGTCAAGGATGAGCTTGACGCTTTTTAATGCGTCGTCATTACATGCGATCACGTAGTCAATTGGATCAGGGTCGCAGTTTGTGTCGACAAGTGCCATCACCGGAATTCCAAGCTTTCTCGCTTCGGCAACTGCAATGTGCTCTTTAGATGGATCGACGACAATCAGCATTCCCGGAGGTTTGCGCATAGAACGTACGCCGGAAAGGTTGCGGTCGAGTTTAATTTGGTCTTTTTCAAGAAGAGAAAGTTCTTTTTTTGTTAGACCCTCTCCGCCTGAAGCAATTTGCTTTTCAAAACGCTCTAGTTTTTTTACAGATTTGCGAAGAGTGGCAAGGTTCGTGAGCATTCCACCCAGCCAGCGCTCGCACACATAAAATTCACCGGTTTGCTCAGCGACATCGCGAACGACAGATTTTGCTTGCTTTTTCGTTCCGACAAAAAGAATCGACTGGTGTTTTGCAACCACGCCTTTTAGCGCTTCTTTCGCTGCTCTGATCTGGTGTGCGGTTTTCGCAAGATCTATGATGTAGATCCCGTTTCTAGCTTCAAAGATGAAGCGCTTCATTTTTGGGTTCCAACGCATGGTTTGGTGGCCAAAATGCGCGCCTGCTTCTAGCAAGTCTTTAATAGATACTTCTGTATTTTGTTTTGTGTCCAAGCCTTGTCCCTCCTAAATTTATATTGACTACGGCATCTCGCCTTAAGCGACGAGATTTCGGTCTTGGCTTTGTTTTATTGAAATTCCTCGAAAGTGAGGAAGTTAGCGCCTGATCAGAATCGAACTGACACTAGTAGCTTGGAAGGCTACTGTTCTACCATTGAACTACAGGCGCATAATATATGCGTATTTGGTCTGAAATTATGCAACACATCTTCTTTTTTTGCAATCAGAGTCCGTTAATTGGGTAAAAAAGTTTGGTTTCCGGGTAGAGTTTGAATTCAAGATTGAGTATTTTATAGGGCATGTTACGAAAAGAAGAGCTCCATCGACTGATTCCCACAAAAGCCAATCGCATCTTGCACCTGATCCTGGTTTTTTTTGCGATTTTGGTTTTGAAGATCTGGCATTTATCTGTCGTTCAACATGATGAGAAGATCGAGTCGTCTAACCGCCCGAAGCATCGAGAGGTTTTTGAGCCGGCAAAGAGAGGGACGATCCGCGATCGGTATAATGCGCCCTTAGCGATTAACAAAATTCAGTATAACATCGCAGTATTGTATTCACAGATTCGCGAAATCCCGAGAGTCTCCTGGGAAAAAGGGGAGAAGCATTATAAAAGACGCGAGCACATCGAGCATCTCTCGAAGATGCTGGCAGAGATTCTTGACTTAGACCCTGCGCGGATTGAAGATTTGATCCACTCGAAAGCCTCGATGTATTTTCAAGTGCCTTATGTCATTAAAGAAGATGTGACAGAAGAGCAGTACTACCGATTGAAGCTGCTTGAAAAGGATTGGCCGGGACTTTTGGCGCAAAAAATTCCCAAGCGGTTTTATCCGAAAGGGCCGGTCGGCAGCGATGTGATCGGGTATCTTGGTGCGATTAGCCGCATTGAGTACGATGCGGTGATTCAAGAGAAAAAG
>SLOH01000182.1 GCA_007132595.1 Waddliaceae bacterium
AGGAAAATCGATGTCTACTCTCATTGCAATACTACTGCCAATTGTACTGATCGACATGGTCAACCCCATTCTACTTGCCGGCGTCATCTATGGACTTGGCTCGACGCACCCGTTTATCAATGGCACAGCAATTTTGATCAGCTTTTTTATGACGTATCTATTTTCTGGAGTATTGTTTGCGATGGGACTGGATTTCGTGATGGAGATGTATCACCTCCCCCCGATTTACGACTACGTTTTGGAATTAATCGTGGCAGCGCTGCTGTTTATTTTTGCATGGAAGATCTACCACGCCCCTAAAGCGCATCCGGAAGAAAACCTCATCCACTCAAAAACCATGACACTAGGAGAGTCTCTCTTTGTCGGTCTTCAAATTAATTTAATCGGCTTACCATTTGCCCTTCCGTATTTTGCCGCAATTGATCAGATGCTCAAAGCAGATATTCATGCAATGCAGTTATTTAATGTGCTACTACTCTACAATATCATCTATATCCTGCCATTTTCTTTACTGATCTTTGTACGTTGGTGCTGCAAGAAGAACAGTAACCGAATTTTTCAAACAGCAAACCGCAAGATGCATGATGCGTCGGTGAAATATCTTCCGTTTATTTTTCTTATCCTCGGACTGGTGTTAGTAGAAGACTTCATCAGTTACTTGCTCGACTATCGAGTCTATTCACTGCTGAGAATCTAACTAGAGCCTTTGCTTCAGGCGTCCGAGCTCATCTTTAATTCCACTCGGCAGCTTATCGCCAAATTTCTCAAAATATTCGGCAAGTTCCTGCAGCTCGTGTTTCCACTCCTCGGGATCCACATGCAAAAGCGAGGCAAAATCGTCATCAGAGATTTCAAGACCGGAAAGGTCAAGCGCCTCCTTTGTCGGCAGATAGCCGATGGGTGTCTCTTTGGCCTCAGCTGTCCCTTCGGTTCTTTCAAAAACCCACTTGAGAACTCGGGCGTTTTCTCCAAATCCCGGCCAAATAAAGTCACCATCTTGATTTCTGCGAAACCAATTCACATAAAAAATACGTGGAAGTTTTTCAGGGTCTGTTTTTTTACCCATGGAGAGCCAATGACCGAAATAATCGCCCATATGGTATCCGCAAAAGGGGAGCATTGCAAACGGATCGTGCCTTAGCTTGCCGACTTCACCGGCGGCGGCGGCAGTAGTTTGAGATGAGACACTTGTTCCAAGAAAGGTTCCGTGCTGCCAGTCAAACGATTCATACACAAGAGGCACAACATCCGAGCGCCTCCCTCCGAAGAGAATGGCTGAAATCGGTACACCTTTTGGATCTTCCCACGCAGGATCAATGGTCGGGCACTGAGAGGCTGGCGCTGTAAAGCGCGAGTTTGGATGAGCTGAATTCCCGGGTGAGTCGGGCGTCCAGTCGTTGCCATGCCAGTCGATGACGTGTTTAGGAGGATTTTTTGTCATCCCCTCCCACCATACATCGCCCTCATCTGTTAGAGCAACATTTGTGAAAATCGCATTTTCTTTAAAAGAGGCCATTGCGTTCGGATTCGATTCATTCGATGTCCCGGGCGCTACCCCAAAAAAGCCGGCCTCAGGATTGATGGCATACAGTTTGCCGTCCGCGCCAAACTTCATCCAAGCGATATCATCGCCGATCGTTTCGATTTTCCACCCGGGGAGTGTTGGCTCAAGCATTGCAAGATTGGTCTTTCCGCATGCACTTGGAAACGCCGCTGCCACATATTTTTTCACCCCTTCCGGATTTGTAATCCCAAGGATCAGCATATGCTCTGCAAGCCAACCATCGTCGCGCCCCATAATCGAGGCGATACGAAGAGCAAAGCACTTTTTACCCAAAAGCGCATTTCCTCCATAGCCGCTTCCGTACGACCAGATCTCACGCGTCTCGGGAAAGTGAACGATATATTTATTATTCGGGTCACAAGGCCAAGAAGCATCCTCCTGTCCGGGTTTCAGCGGATAACCAACAGAGTGCAGGCAAGGAACAAACTCCCCGTCAGAACCAAGCGATTCTAAGACTTTCGTCCCAATACGGGTCATAATCCGCATGTTGCAAACAACGTAAGGAGAGTCTGTAATCTCAACGCCAATATGAGAAATATCTGATCCGATAGGCCCCATGCTAAACGGGATGATATACATCGTCCGTCCCTTCATGCAGCCTTTAAATAGAGTCTGTAGTTTTTGCTTCATTTCAGCCGGATCTGCCCAGTGATTTGTCGGCCCCGCATCAGCTTCTGATTCGGAACAAATAAATGTACGATCTTCCACTCGTGCGACATCATCTACAGTCGAGCGCGCGAGATAGCTGTTTGGGCGAAGCGATTCGTTTAATTTAATAAACGTCCCGCTTTCGACCAATCGACTTGCCATCTGATCGTACTCTTCCTTGGATCCATCGCAAAGATGAACATGATCAGGCTCGCAAAGGCGCTCCATTTTTTCGATCCAAGAACGTAACTTTGGGTTTTCCAGCGTAATTAGCATTACTTTATTCCTATTGCTTTTTGTTTCTTAAATTTCTCCAAGTACTCAAGCGCCTTTCCGGTTCCTAAGCAAACAGCTAGAAGCGGATTTGAGGCAATGATAACCGGAAGACCGGTCTCTTTGATTAAAAATTTATCAAGCCCTTTAATCAGCGCCCCGCCCCCTGCAATCACCATTCCGCGTTCCACAAGGTCAGCGGCAAGTTCGGGAGGACATTTTTCTAAAGTTAGCTTGGCACTTTCGATAATTTGTTGGATTGGCTCAGCCAGACATTCGCGAATCTCAACAGAGTTAATCCGCTTGGTGACCGGAAGCCCGGCAACCTGGTCGCGTCCACGCACCTCCATCTCAAGCTCTCCGCTCCCGAGTGGATATGCGGATCCAATCGTCATCTTAATTTCCTCAGCGGTTCTCGGTCCAATCATTAAATTGTAGGTTCGACGCATGTAATTGATAATGCACTCATCAAATTCATCTCCGGCAATCCTTAAGGATCTGGACTCTACGACGCCCCCAAGAGAGATGATGGCGATTTCTGTTGTCCCCCCTCCGATATCGATAATCAAGTTCGCAGACGGCTCATGCACTGGAAGATCCACCCCAATTGCTGCTGCCATCGGCTCCTCAATTAAAATCACCTCTTGGGCTCCGGCATGCAGCGCCGAATCTTCAACTGCGCGCTTCTCCACACCTGTGATTCCGGAAGGAACAGCGATTAAAATTTTCGGTCTAAAGAGTGATCTAGATGGTGTCACACGCTTAATCAATGCTTTTAACATCCCTTCCGCAATCTCAAAGTCTGCAATCACACCGTCTTTCATCGGTCTTACAGCATGTATTTTTCGCGGCGTACGACCGAGCATCTCTTTCGCCTTATGCCCGACAGCAAGCACCTCGTTTGTCGTCGAGTCGACCGCTACGACGGACGGCTCGGCAAGAACAATCCCTTTCCCTCGGACGTATACAAGCGTGTTAGCAGTTCCGAGGTCGATGCCGATGTCATTTGAAAACATCCCCCGAAATTTATCTAAACGTCCATAGGCATCTTTAAACGCAGTCTTGAATGAATCGGTCATTGGGACAGATTTTTTTTTACTCATTATTATTTTCCTTATTTATGTCTTAAGTAATTCGAGAACTTCTTCCCAGGTCAGCTTGGAGATTGCATCGTCGTCTGAAGCGATCACCTCTTTGACCAGGCTCTTCTTTCGATTCTGCAATTCGATGATCTTCTCCTCGATTGTTCCCATTGTCACAAACTTATAACAGGAAACAGGATTTTTCTGCCCAATTCTATGCACACGGTCGGTCGCTTGGAACTCAATTGCCGGATTCCACCACATATCATAGTGTATCACCGTGTCCGCTCCCACAAGATTAAGACCTGATCCACCAGCCTTAAGCGAGACTAGAAAAATCGGAACACTTTTATCTTCATTAAATTTCTTCACCACATCCATGCGGTTTTTTGTTGATCCATCTAAATACGCAATCGGTATCCCCCGGCTCTCAAAGTCTTTGCGCATAATCTTGAGCATGCTTGTGTACTGACTAAAGATAACAGTCTTGTGACCTCCTCTCAGCAGATTATCGAGCAGATCTGTTAGCATTTCATACTTAGCCGAGTCACCCTCTTCGACTGTATCTTTGGCAAAAATCGCCGGATGACAGCAGATCTGTTTTAAACGCGTTAATGTCGCAAGCACATGAATTTGAATTTTCTCAAACCCTTCCTTTTTGACAAGAGAGGTCAATTCTCGGCGCGCAGACTCGGCAAAAGAGGAATAGAACTCT
The DNA here is from genome assembly GCA_007132595.1 of Waddliaceae bacterium. Taxonomy (GTDB): domain Bacteria; phylum Chlamydiota; class Chlamydiia; order Chlamydiales; family SLOH01; genus SLOH01. The sequence continues at coordinate 4,283 of SLOH01000182.1, forward strand.
TTTTGGACCTCTGTTAAATGGCAGTGGTAGACGATTTCGGTGACCGGCGGAAGCTCTTTTAGTACATCCTTTTTCATGCGACGTAAAATAAAGGGATTCAGCTTTTTGCGCAGCGCCTCCATCGTTTGCGTCCCGCCTTCGTTATTTACCCTTACGTACTTATCGATGAAGCGATCATAGCTACTTAAAAGTCCGGGCATCAGAAAGTCAAAAAGGCTCCAGAGTTCATCTAGAGAGTTTTCGATCGGCGTCCCCGTCAAGATTAATTTATGTAAGGAATTTAGCTGTTTGACAGATTTTGCATTGCGAGTGGCTCGATTTTTTATGTGTTGAGCCTCATCTAAAAC
>SLOH01000073.1 GCA_007132595.1 Waddliaceae bacterium
ACTATTTATTCCAAACAGTCATCTCTTTTGAAAGTGTAATCTCGCTTGAGAGCAAGCCTGAGTCTGAGGAGGCGTATGAATTTTCTCAACTCGTTGAGCTAGGCGAGAAACTCATGCAAGAAAAGCCGGGGCTTTTAAAAAAAATTGCAAGTAGGATTCACGCAGATGATGTTGCGACAATCGTTTATACGAGCGGAAGCACAGGCGTGCCAAAAGGTGCTGAGATTACTCACAGAAATTTGCTTCATCTGATTCAATTCGACAATTTGCGTTGGTCGGAAAAGGAGCGCTACTTAAGTATTTTACCCCTCGCTCACATTTTTGCAAGACAGCTGAATTATATTATTATCGCTTGGGGTGGAAGTGTCTATTATCTGACAGAAATCTCGCAGATTGCCAAAGTCTTTAAGGACGTTCAGCCAACTTTTATGATTGTCGTCCCAAGACTGCTTGAAAAAATACGCACAAGAATCCAGATGCAACTTTCGAAGCAAAATTATCTTTTTCAGTGGATAGCGAAAAAGGCGTTTGCATTAGCAGAAGATCCGAAAGAGACTGCTTTGAGAAAATATGTTTTGCGCCCGCTTGCAAAACTTTTCGTCTATCGCCCGATAATAAAGCAGTTTGGCAATCGCTTTCGGATGATTTTTTCAGGGGGAGCTGCGTTAGATCCAAAACTTGAAACCTTTTTTAGTCACTTAGGACTTCCCATATTGCAAGGGTGGGGATTGACTGAGGCCTCAACTGTCACAATTAATTTACCGAGTAAAAATAAAATCGGAACAGTGGGGCCGCCTCTTCCGGGGATGAAGCTCAAAATTGCAGAAACGGGGGAAATTTTAGTCTCAAGCCCAACGGTGATGAAGGGGTTTTATCGTCGGCGCCGCGCAACCGATGTGGCTATTGACAAAGACGGATGGCTACATACCGGAGATAAAGGGGAAATTGATGCAGACGGGTATTTAAAAATTACCGGACGGTTGAAGAGGAAGTTTAAGCTTTCAACCGGAGAGTATGTGGCTCCCGAGAAAATTGAGAGACTGCTGAGAATGCATGCTCTTGTTGATATGGCACTTGTTGTCGGAGAAGACCATATGGCAGTCGCCTGTCTGATTTTCCCAGACTTTGAGGTTGTGCACCGATTAAAAAAGGAGTATCAAGCAACAGGGATGACAGATGAGGAGTTTCTTGAAAGTGAGCAGATAGAAGAGCAAGTGCAAGAGATGCTTGCCCAAGTGAATGAGAAAATTAACCAGTGTGAACGCATCTCGTATTACCGATTTGTTATGGAGCCGCTTTCAGTAGAAAAAGGGGAGCTGACTCCCAGTACAATGAAAATACGTCGAGACGTGGTTTTAGATAAGTATCGCGATCTTATTAAGAGTATATACCAACACGAGGAAGTAGCATGATTGATGATCCGATTGTATTAGTTGACGGTATTCGCACTCCTTTTTGCAAATCCGGTGGCGTCTTTAAGGAGATGGAGGCAGATGACTTAGGTGCGTTTGCAGTCAAGGAGCTTTTAGCTCGCATTCAGATGCCGGCATCAGAGATTGATGAGGTGATTTTTGGGAATGTGATTCAACCCCCCGATGCGACAAACATTGCACGAATTGTCGCTGTCAAAGCAGGGATTCCGGTTGAAGTTCCGGCATTTACAGTGAATCGCAATTGCGCATCGGGAATGGAGGCGATTGTATCGGGAATGAACCGCATTAAGCTCGGACATGCGGATGTGATCGTTGCGGGAGGATGTGAGTCAATGAGTAACTTCCCCATTCTTTTTCCAAGTTCAATGCGTGAGTGGCTTCGAAAGTTATCAAAGGCAAAAAGCATAAAGGCGCGGCTCGCTCTTTTGTTTAAGTTTCGCCCGAAGTTTTTATATCCGCAAATTCCATCGATATCAGACCCGCTTTGCGGGCTGACGATGGGCAAAACTGCGGAGAATCTGGCAAGAGACTACCATGTTACAAGAGATCAGCAAGATGAGTATGCCTTAAGAAGTCAACAGCGCGCAGTTGCTGCCATTAAAGAGGGAAAATTTGCCGATGAAATCATTCCGATCCCATACCCTCCAAAGTACAATCAGATGCAAGTCAATGACGACGGTCCAAGACCGGATACTTCAATGGAGGGACTCAGTCGCCTGCGGCCCGCCTTTGACAAAGTGAGCGCAACAGTAACACCCGGCAATTCCAGTCAAGTCACAGACGGCGCATGCGCGGTTCTTTTAATGCGCCGCTCAAAAGCTGAGGCGCTGAATCTAAAACCGATTGGAATTTTAAAAGAGTATGCAACTGCTGGGGTAGAGCCTTCCCGTATGGGAATTGGTCCTGTGCACGCAGTGAAAAAAGTCCTTAAGGAGTCAGGAGTAACGCTTGACCACTTTGATCTGATTGAGATCAATGAGGCGTTTGCAGCTCAGGTTTTGGCGGTTGCTCAAGAGCTTGGAATTGATATGGATCGTTTAAATGTCAACGGCGGAGCGATTGCTCTTGGTCACCCGATTGGCGTTTCGGGATCGAGAATCGTTTTGACTTTACTCAAAGAATTAAAAAGAAAAGAGAAAAAACATGGCCTGGCCACTCTCTGTGTCGGAGGGGGACAAGGTGAGGCGTTAATTGTTGAGGCGATTTTATGACATTTACATTGAATATAACCCAAGATAAAGTTGCTTACCTAGTCTTTGATCTAAAAAACTCGAAGGTTAACACCTTTTCCCCTGAGGTTGTTGAAGAGCTCGAACAAAAACTTGATCAACTTGCAAGCGAGCCTGTCAAAGCGCTTGTCATTACAAGTGGGAAAAAGGGGACTTTCATTGCAGGAGCCGATTTAAAAAGTTTTGAACCGGCATTTAAAGACCCAAAAATCGCCAAAGAGTTAATAGAAAGAGGACACGCGGTTTTTCGCAAATTGGAAACACTCCCATTTCCGACGATCGCTTTGATTCATGGGGCGTGTCTTGGCGGAGGTCTTGAACTTGCTTTGACATGCGACTATCGAATCGTCACAGACGACCCAAAGACATCGCTTGGACTTCCCGAAGTCAACCTGGGGATTTTCCCCGGATGGGGAGGGACACAAAGACTGCCGCGTTTAATTGGTCTAAAAGAGGCGCTGAAAATGATATTATCCGGGAAACCGGTCGACGGAAAGAAAGCATTCAAGATTGGTCTTGCTGACCTAATTGTGCCTTATGAATTTATCGATGAACGGACACTTGAATTTGCTGCAAATCCCAAAAGAAAGAAAGCGAAAAAGGCAATTGTTACAAAACTTTTAGAGAACAACCCGCTCGGCCGCTCCCTTCTTTTTTGGGGAAGTAAACGGCAAGTGCTAAAAAAAACAAAAGGACACTATCCGGCGCCAATACGCGCGCTAGAGGTCGTGTCTAAAACTCACTCCCTGCCACTTGAGAAAGGACTTAAAAAGGAGAGGGAGATGTTTATTGGGAGTATCGATAAAGAGTTTATCTACGCTCCTGAGCTCATCCGCCTCTTCTTCGTTAACGAATCGCTAAAGAAAGGCGCTGTATCTTCAAAGGAGATAAAAAAAACCGGTGTGATTGGCTCCGGCACTATGGGAGCCGGGATTGCCTGGCTGCTCTCTCATCGTGGATACTCAGTCAGAATGAAAGATATTGACTGGAAGGCCATCGGGCGTGGCTATGGGATCATTTGGGAAACTTATCAGACGCTATTGCGTCTGCGTAAATTGAAACCGTATGAAGCAAAAAGAGAGTTTCATCGCGTGACGAGTTGTATCGACTACACGGGATTTTCCTCTCTTGACTTTGTGATTGAAGCTGCAGTTGAGAATCTTGAGTTAAAGCAAAAAATATACCGGGAGCTAGAAGAGGTAATGAGGCCAGACGCTGTGATTGCGTCTAATACCTCTTCATTGACGATTACCGAACTTTCAGACGGACTTCAGCACCCTGAGCGATTAGTTGGCTTGCATTTTTTCAATCCGCCGGCGCGCATGCCGCTTGTCGAGGTTGTTAAAGGAGAAAAAACTGAGCAGGCAGCCATTGATGCGGCAGTGTATTTATGTCAAAAGCTGAAAAAGACTCCGATTGTAGTGAAAGACTGTCCGGGATTTTTAGTGAATCGCATCTTTGCGCAAGGGATGAACGAAGCGGCAAAGATGCTTCAGACAGGAACCGATATAGAATTGATTAATCAGGCGCTTGTTTCCTTCGGTATGCCGATGGCCCCGTTTGTCTTAGCCGATGTTGTCGGTAATGATGTCAATTACAAGGCTCTGAAGCAGTTTGAAAAAGCGTATGGAGAGCGGCAAAAGGTTCCTAAGCTACTTGTCGCAATGTATGAAAAGGGGTGGTATGGAAATAAGGTCGGCAAAGGATTTTATGTGGATAAAAAGGTGAATCCTGAACTGCCGGCGCTCATTGAAAGCATTGGAGAAAAAGATCCGGAGACAGACACTCAAGAGATTTTAGATCGGGCCCTCTTGGCAATGATCAATGAGGCGTCTCGCTGTCTTGAGGAAGAGGTTGTCACGGATCCGGCGCATCTTGATATGGCGCTCATTATGGGAATCGGTTTTCCTCCCTTTACCGGCGGCCTTCTTCGGTA